>NZ_JBFUIT010000342.1:0-4026 GCF_056401735.1 Luteibacter sp. P4_D7_3 | reverse complement strand
GCAACCATCGCCGCTGAAGCGGCTCCCACACCAAGCCGGCCGTAGCCACGAAGCGGCTGCCTGTGGGAGCCGCTTCAGCGGCGATGCGTTACCGCGTAAACCGATCCGTCGCCTGCACCAACTCCCGCACGATCCCCGGCTCGAACGCCGAATGCCCCGCGTCCTGCACGATTCTCAGATCGGCCTCCGGGAACGCGCGATGCAAGTCCCATGCGCTGCGTACGGGGCACACCACGTCATATCGCCCCTGCACGATCACCGTGGGAATGTGGCGAATCTTGCCGACGTCGCGGAGGAGCTGTCCGTCGACCTCGAAGAAACCCGCGTTGACGAAGTAGTGGCACTCGATGCGCGCGAACGCCAGCGCGAACTCGTCTTCGCCACTGGAAGCGATGTGGCCTTCATCCTGGTAGAGGTAACTGGTCGCACCTTCCCACACCGACCACGCACGTGCGGCGGCCACACGAACGGCGGGATCGCTGCTGGTAAGCCGGCGATGGTAGGCGCTGATCAGGTCACCGTGTTCGGCCTGCGGAATCGCCGAAAGAAAGGTTTCCCACGCGTCCGGGTAGAGCATGTCGCAGCCGCCCTGGTAGAACCACTCCAGCTCCGAACGCCGCAGCATGAAGATGCCGCGCAGCACGAGCTCGCTCACATGCGCCGGATGCGTTTCCGCATACGCGAGCGCCAGCGTCGAACCCCATGAACCACCGAATACCTGCCACGTGTTGATGCCCAGGTGCTCACGCAGGGTCTCGATGTCCGCGACCAGGTCCCAGGTCGTGTTGTCGGTCAGTTCGGCGTGCGGCGTGGATTTGCCGCAGCCGCGCTGATCGAACAGCACGATGCGGTACTCCTTGGGGTCGAAGAAACGGCGGCAGCGCGGGTTGGTGCCGCCGCCCGGGCCACCATGCAGGAACACCACCGGCTTACCGTGCGGGTTGCCGCTTTCCTCGAAGTAGAGCGTGTGCAGCGGGGAGACCTTGAGCGTGCCGCTGTTGTAGGGCTCGATCGGGGGGTAGAGGTCGGGGGAGTCCTGGGCCATGGGGGCGGTCTTTTGATGTCGGGGAGATGACAAGGCTAATGGGGCGCCCCGCCAGACGCCACACCCTGTAGGAGCCGATTTATCGGCGATCCCGCGGCAGCGGGCCAGTCTGAGGCAAGCACCCATCGCCGATGAATCGGCTCCCACAAGGCAACGCGCGCCCCCCCGCTCGGTAGGAGCCGCTTCAGCGGCGATCCCGCGGCAGCGGGCCGGTTACAGCAGCTTCCCGGGATTCATGACACCGTTCGGATCCCAGATCGCCTTGATGCCCCGCATCAGCGCTATCTCCGCCTCACTGCGTACGCTGCCCAGCCATGCTTTTTTCACCAGCCCAATGCCGTGCTCGGCGGAGATGCTGCCGCCATGCCGTTGAAGCGTGTCGACGAGCAATGAGGTGACGTGCTCGCACTGTTCGACAAACGCCGCGTTGTCCAGGTCGGCCGGCTTAAGCACGTTGATGTGCAGGTTGCCATCGCCGATGTGGCCGAACCAGACCACCTCGAAGTGCGGGTACTCCGCCGCGAGCAGGGCCTRCATGTCGGCCATGAAGGCCGGTACGGCAGAAATCCGCACGGAGACATCATTTTTGTAGGGCTTATGGGGCGCGAGACTCTCCGTAATACCCTCACGCAGACGCCACAGGGCGGCGGCTTGCGCCTCGCTCGAACTGATCGCGCCGTCTACCACCCAGCCTTCGTCGAGGCAGAACTCGAAAAAGGCCAGCGCCGCCGCCTCGACCTTCTCATCCGCCGCGTCGAACTCGGTGACGACGTAGAACGGATACGTTTCCTCGAAGGGTCGCTGCGCACCGTGGGCCAACACATGATGCAAGGCGCGATCGGTGAAGAACTCGAAGGCACCCAGCGTCAGGCGGTGCTGCGCCTCGGCGAATACCTTCATCAACGCGTCCATTGCCGGCACCGCCAGGAGCATGACCTGAGAGGGCGGCGGCGGGGAGGTAAGGCTCAGCGTGGCCTCGACRACGAGTCCGAGCGTGCCTTCGGAACCGATCACCAGGTGGCGCAGGTCGTAGCCGGACGCGTTCTTGACCAAGCCACGGTTGAGATCGAGGAGCTCACCGGTGCCCGTCACGACCTTGAGCCCGGCGATCCACTGGCGCGTATTGCCATAACGGATGACCCGGATGCCGCCTGCGTTGGTCGCGATGTTGCCACCGATCTGACAGGACCCGCGGGCGGCAAAATCCACGGGATAGAGCAGACCGCGCTCCCGGGCCGCGTTGTGCACCGCCTCGAGGGCGATGCCCGGCTGTACGGTCAGCGTCCGGTCGATCGGGTCGAAGTCGAGTACCCGGTTCATCCGGTCCAGGCTGACCACGATCTCACCGTGCGCCGCGACGGCACCGCCCGACAAGCCCGTCCGGCCGCCCGAGGGGACCACGCCCACGCCCTCGCCGTTGGCCCAACGGACGATGCCCTGTACTTCCTCGATCGAGGCGGGAAAGGCGATCGCCAAAGGAGCGGGCGTCCAGCGTCGCGTCCAGTCGCGACCGTGGTGTTCAAGGTCGCCGGGGTCGGTGGACAACTTGAGCTCGGGCAGCAGGCGGGCAAGCTCGGACAGGCGCGGATCGGTCATGGGGCTCTCGCTCGGGGTTCCCCGGCAGGGTGCCAGCGCGACGGCCATGCGTCCACTGCGCTGCAACATGAACGGCACTCTCTGGCATAGTGAGTCTCTCGTCCACGGATCTGAAGCCCGGCCATGAAGCGCACGTCGTACCCGAAAGAAGACATCAAGGTCCTGCTGCTCGAAGGCGTCAGCCGCAGCGCGCTGGATACCTTCCGTCAGGCCGGCTACTCGCAGATCGAGTTCCACGAGAAGTCGCTCTCCGAGGACGACCTCAAGGAGCGCATTGCCGACGCGCACATCGTGGGCATCCGCTCGCGCACCCACCTTACGGCCGAGGTCCTGGCCGAAGCGCGGCGCCTCATTGCCGTCGGCTGCTTCTGCATCGGCACCAACCAGGTGGATACCGCGGAAGCCGAGCGCCTGGGCGTGCCGGTGTTCAACGCGCCCTACTCCAACACCCGCAGCGTGGCCGAGCTGGTCATCGCCGAGACGATCATGCTGGTACGCCGCATTCCCGAAAAGAATGCCGAGTGCCACCGTGGCGGCTGGTCGAAATCGGCAGCCGGCAGCTTTGAGGTTCGCGACAAGGTCCTCGGCATCGTCGGCTACGGCCACATCGGCACCCAGGTTGGCGTGCTCGCCGAATCGCTGGGCATGCGGGTGATCTTCCACGACGTGGAAGCCAAGCTTTCGCTGGGCAACGCCCGGCCGGCCTCGAGTCTCGAAGACCTCCTCGAGCGTGCCGACGTGGTGACCCTGCACGTACCGGAAACGGCACAGACGAAAAACATGATCGGTGCCGCCGAGATCGCCCGCATGCGCCCCGGCTCGATGCTGGTGAACGCGTCGCGCGGTACCGTCGTCGACATCGATGCGCTCGCTGCCGCGCTGCGCTCGAAGCACCTGGCCGGCGCGGCCATCGATGTCTTCCCCGTGGAGCCGAAGGGCAATACCGACCCCTTTATCTCGCCACTGGTGGGCATGGACAACGTGATCCTCACCCCGCACGTCGGCGGCAGCACTGCCGAGGCTCAGGAGAACATCGGCATCGAAGTGGCGTCGAAGCTGGTGCGTTACAGCGACAACGGCAGCACACTCTCTGCGGTGAATTTCCCCGAGGTATCCCTGCCCGGTCACCCGACCAGCCGCCGCCTGCTGCACATCCACCGGAACATTCCCGGCGTGCTGTCGCGGGTAAACGACGTGTTCTCGCGCGCCGCGGTGAACATCGACGGCCAGTACCTGCAAACGTCTGGCCAGGTGGGCTACGTGGTGATCGACGTGACCACGACCGAAGAACACGCCGCCTCGTTGCGTAACGAACTGGCGGCGATCGAAGGCACCCTTAAGGCACGCGCGCTCTACTGAGGTAAGGCACGCGCGCTCTACTGAGG
>NZ_JBFUIT010000341.1:0-4043 GCF_056401735.1 Luteibacter sp. P4_D7_3 | reverse complement strand
GATGTCGACGACAGCGCTAATATCAATGGCCTCAAAGGCCAGGCAGTGAGGGTTGCTCAGACGATCCGAGTACCGGTCTGCCGATGATGCGGCAGGCGCCTCACGCTACGGCGTGAGGTTCCATCCACCGGTCGCTGGCATCGCCGCTGCGGCCGGGAGCCGAGAGCTCCTTGATCTGACGCATCAGCCGGAGGATCTGCCGATGCAGGTCTTCCATGTTCGGCCGACGGGCATCGAGCGTCTCGTGATAGACCGAGGCGATCCACAGGGCCACGCCACGGGTGGCAATCAGCGGGTTTTCCGACCGGGCTTTGCCCAGGCCGATGTCCGGGCCGTGCCCGTAGGTGCTGTAGCGTTCTTCCGGCGGTGTGCCGTACAGATGGGGGAAGTCACAGGCGGCTGCCTGCTCCATTTCGCGCCGGACCAGCTGTTGCAGGTCGGCATGCGTGCGGACTGGCAGGGCCAGGACCACGCGTTCGATATCCGCGAGCTGCCTGCGGAGGCGAATTTCGCGATTGACGGCAATAAGATGGCTGACGAGACGCATGGACGACTTCCCCTAGACGGATGCTTCTTCGGTCCAGGCCCTTCCCCCGAGGGGCACCAGAAGCCCGAAGCATACGCTGCCCATACGTCAAATGTAAGACGTTTTCGTCACAAAGTGACGCCCGCCGTCACGTCTGTAACGGGSCGCCCACCCAGCGACCGATACGTTGTCCGACGACAACCTGCTGTTGTGGCTGGAGGGCATCAAGCTCGTAACCCTCCGGCAGCAGCAGGATAACCGTGGAACCCATGTTGAACCGGGCCATTTCGGCAAATCTCTCGAGGCGGATATCGCGGCCGGCGCAGTCCACCCGGATGATGTCCGAGGCGTAAGGCGGGATGGCCATGCCGTCCCAGACCGTCGCCACGCTGGATACCAGGATGGCACCGACCATGACCGAGACGAAGGGACCGTGCTCGCCCTGGAACCGGCAGACCAGACGCTCATTGCGGGCGAACAGGCGCGGGATGTCGGCGACGGCAAACGGAGCCACGCTGAAAATGCGCCCCGGCACGTGGGTGGTCCCGGTGAGCTCGCCTGTCAGCGGCATGTGCACCCGGTGGTAGTCGCGGGGCGACAGGTAGATCGTGGCGAAGCTGCCGTTGCGGAACGGTGCGGCCGCGGCTTCGTCACCGAGGAGCTCGGCAGCCGTGTAGTCCTGACCCTTGGCCTGGAAGATCCGCCCGTCGCGGATGCGTCCCGACTGGCTGATCCGACCGTCGGCAGGGCAGAGGATCGTCTGCGGGTCCGGATCGGCGCTGCGCGCTCCGGGCTTCAACTTTCGGGTGAAAAACGCATTGAAATGCGCATAGCTGAGCGGGTCTGGCTGGGCCGCCTGGCTCATATCCACGTCGTAGCGCTGCACGATCTCCCCGATCAGGAAGTTCTTCCACGGGGCCCACTCCCACCGGGTCGCCCAATAGACGATGCGCGACAGGAAGCGGTGCGGGAGAATGTACTGCAGCAGGACGGTTGGCTTCATCGGCGGGAGTATAGGGGAGGACGCGGCGACGTTCAGCCCGTTACTTCCGTTCACCGCTTCGACCGCACCTGGGTCGGGGCTGGGGCCGTAATCTGGGGCTCGCTGGGATTTCTGCCGACGACGCTCTCGCCCTAGTAGGAGCCGATTCATCGGCGATCCCGCGGCAGCGGGGGCAGGTTCTCGGCCAGCACCCATTCGCCGATGAATCGGCTCCTACATGAGGCCGGCCCCAACGGCTACACGCCCGGTAAGGAAATCAATAAATGCCCGCACCCGCAACGGCACGAACCGGCTGTGCGGGTAAAGAAGATTGAATGGACGTGACCGCCCGCCAAGTTGTGGCAGCAATTCAACGAGCGTGCCCTCAGCCAGGTCACGCTCGACGATGAAACGGTACGTCTGAAACACACCTGCTCCCGCGCGGGCGAGCGTCACCCCGCCCAGCACATCCTCGCCCACGGTGAATGCGCTCTCGGCTTCGAACTCCACATCGTCACCGGATTCCCGAAACAACCACGGAATCCGCCGCCCGCTGCTGGGCAGGTCGAACTGGATGCATTCCAGCGTCGCCAGCTCGGCGAGTGTTCGAGGTGGCGGCCTGCGTTCGAGATAAGCCGGAGAGGCGATTACTACAAGCGCCGCGTCTTCGAGGTGGCGCACGATCATGGTGGAGTCCGCCTGCGCTCGCACACGAATGGCGAGGTCGAACGGGTCGTCGGCGAAGGCGATGTTGCGATTGCTTATGTGCAGGTCGAGCAGGACATCCGGGTGCTCGCGATGAAACGCGGGCAAGAGCGGGAGTAAGCGGTAGTGCGCGTAGGTCGTGGGTACGCTGATACGCAGGCGACCGGCTGCGCGTCCCTGYTGGCCCGTCGCCATCTGCTCGGCCTCGGCGAACTGGGCGAGTGCCTGGCGGCTTTGGTCGAGGTAAACGCGTCCCGCCTCGGTCAGGCGGATGTTTCGGGTCGTACGGACGAACAGGCGAACGCCGAGTCGTGCCTCCAGGCGGGCCACCGAGCGGCTCACCGCCGCCGGTGTGACCCCGGCCGCTGTGGCAGCGGCGGTAAAGCCCCCCAGCTCGCCGGCCAGGCAGAACAGTTCGATGCTGCCCAGCATCAGGTCGTCGAACTGCCTCTGCATGACGTTACACCGTGTAATGAGTCTTGTGTCCCGGATCTTATTTATCCCTGTCTGCCGTAGCAATAGATTGTGTTCCAGCCCGGCGCCGCCTGGCCCCGGAACACACAATCAGGAGTTCAATCCTCATGAGCACGAACAAGACAGCCATCGTCACCGGTGCCTCCAGTGGCCTTGGATTCGCCATCGCCAAGGCTTTCCTTGACCTCGGTTACAACGTCGTCGGTAACGGCCGCACCCAGGAGCGCCTCGACACGGCAGCGGCTGAACTCGGCAACCCGGACCGGTTCCTCGGCGTGGCGGGTGACATCAGCCTGCCGGAAACCGCCGAGCGCCTGCTCGATCACGCGCTGGAAGCCTTTGGCCAGGTCGATGTGCTGGTGAACAACGCCGGCATTTTCGTCGCGCGGGATTTCATCGACTTCACCGCGGCGGAAATCGACGCGGTGATCGACACCAACCTGCGTGGCTTCATCTATCCCACCCAGGTCGTCGCTCGCCACATGGTCTCTCGCAACCAGGGCAGCATCGTCAACGTGACGGCATCGGTAGGTATGCAGCCGGATCGTAATGTCCCGGGCACGATGGCTGTGTTGACCAAGGGTGGGTTGAACGCCGTGACACGTGGACTTTCGATCGAGCTTTCGCGCCATAACGTGCGCGTCAATGCCGTGGCGCCGGGCGTCATCGACACCCCGATGCACTCACCCGAGACACACGACTTCCTCAGTGGCCTGAATCCTGCCGGTCGCCTGGGTACGCCGGAAGAAATCGCCGAGGCCGTGGTTTACCTCGCGCAGGCTTCCTTCATCAATGGTGTGGTCCTGCCGGTCGACGGCGGCGGCACCGCCGGTCGCTGGTAATCGCCAACATGCCCTACGTCAATGTTCGTATCACCAAAGAAGGCAATACGCCTGAGCAGAAAGCCCAGGTCATTGCCGAGATCACCGAGACTCTCGAGCGCGTCCTTGGCAAACCACCGGAGGTGACCTTCGTGGTCATCGACGAGGTGCCGATGGAGGATTGGGGCTACAAGGGATTGCCCACGTCGAAGCTGCGGCCGCCGAATCCTGGCCCGGTCTGATAACCGACACCCAAAGCCGCTGACGAAACTCAGCGGCTTTTTTGGTTCTTCGCGGAATGCCAGGGCGCCGAAGGGGTCGGTTCACTCGCGTTGCGAGTGCGTGTTTTTAGCRGCTCGCGCGCCGCCGATTGCGTGAAGGGGTTAGGCGCAGAGCCTTCGGTGCCCACCCTCGCTGCTCAGACACGTCCTCCGCGTTTCGTAGCGGAAAGGCCGCTGCGCGGCCGTGTACTTATTTGGCCTACGGCCGCTCCACTTGTGCGGAACTCGCCTCGAGGGTGGGCACCGAAGACTCT
>NZ_JBFUIT010000340.1:0-4069 GCF_056401735.1 Luteibacter sp. P4_D7_3 | reverse complement strand
CACTCCCGGCGCGTTCGCTGCCGGGGCGGTTCATGCTGACGACTGACGTGGCCTCCGACAGGCCATAGCCCTCGTAGACAGGAATTCCCAGCGCCCGGGCTCGGCCCAGCAGGGAGGCGGAGCACGGCGCGCCGCCAACGGCGACGAATCGCAGGGTGGAAGGCAGAGGCGCACCGGCCTGCGCGCATTCCACGGCGAGCTTCAGCAGTTGCGGGACGAGGATCGTTCCGGTGGGCGTGAACCGACGAAGCGCATCCATGAAGGCCGCGGGTTCCACCGTACTTGAACCGCTGAAGCCGCACTGCCCCAACGACGGGAGGACGGCTGTTCCTCCGCGGAAGATGGGTACATAGATGCCGCCGATATTCGCGAGCAGGGTCGACAAAGGAAGGACCGTGAGACTGCGATCGTCGGGCCGCGCCGCCGCTGCATTGGCCAGTGCTTCGGTCACCTGGTCGATGGCGGCTCGCGTGACGCAAACGCCTTTGGGCTGTTGGGTCGTGCCCGATGTGTAAGTGATCTTGCCGGTGTCCGAAGGCAGGGTGCGCCGGCATGTAGCCTGGAGCGTGTAGAGATGCAGTTCGGTGTGGGCAATCACGACAGTCTCGTGACGCGAGACGCGGGATAGGGGGACGCCGTAGTCCGGACGATCCGTGATCAGAAGGTCCGGTGCCGCGTCAGTCAGCAAGTGCGCGAGCTGCTCGTCGCTGAAGAAAGACGGCACCGGTATGGCGACTGCGCCGCATGCGGCGATGGTCAGATCGACAACGGCCCACGGAATACCGTTGTCCATCATCACGGCAACGCGCTCGGCGGCAATGCGCGAACCGACTTGCGTGATCGCCCGGGAGAGCTGGCGATAGGTCATGGTGGAGACGGTATCTTCGAGCGCCACCTTCTCCGGTTGCGCGAGCGCATGTCGCTCGAGTTTCTTCAGGATGGTTCGCATCAGGCACCTCCGCAAGGTGAGGCGCGCAGGGACCACCCCGGGGCGGCACTTTCCCGACTATCACGGAGAAGGGCGCGCAGCCGTGGTTGCGATGCGCCTATATGTCGACGCAGCTTCCTTTGACCGGCGTCGATGTTGCCCACGCAGACGACCGGGTTCGCGTGGTAATAGTCGCCCCACTTACGTCCGCCATCGGCAAGGCGCGAGGCGCGTGCGCTGGTGAGTGCGATGGGATGCAGCCCGAGCCGGTGGAACGCGTTGAAGAGGAGACGCGTTGCCGTAAACAGCACCCAGCGATAACCTCGTGCATGCAGGTGCTGCGTGGTGGCGGAGATTAGCCAGCGCGTATCGCCGGGCATATCGAGGGCCAGGTGTCCCACTTCGACGAGTTCGTTGCGTTCGATGTGGACGCCCAGCCGATCGGCGATCATCTGCTGCGCCGGGTGGGCCAGGTACTGCTCCGAAAACAGCGTGCCTTCGAGGCCGCCGCGAAAGCCGACGACGGCCCGGTACTGCATGGTGTCGCGGAAGCTGAGCAGGGTCGGATGAAATTCGCTTACGTCCGCGCCATACCGCCGTTCGAAGATGCGATGGACAAACGCCTCGGCGTGCTTTCGATCAGGGTGACTTTCACCAAGGACATCCACACGCACGGGGCGGCGCAGTTCAGCGAGCAACGGCTCCACGGTTTCGAGCACGCAAGGATCGGACGGTTGCGGCAGCGGGGGCAGGGACATCGGGGATCGCTCGCTGGGAGGAGATGCCCCTTACCAGTGCGATATTCGTGCCACCGAACTATCCTGTTGAATGTGATAGGAATAACTTTGAATTTACCTGCGCTGCAGGCCCTCCTTTCTTGCAGTGCGCACGAATTGTCTGCAAGAAATGTCGGGTGAATCAGGGTGCGGCAGTGCGGTCCGAACACAGGCCCGTMTCGCCGATCGTCGGCGGCAACGGAACCAGCATCACGACGCGGACGCTCGCGTCGGCATGGCACGAAGCGACATAGCCGACGGCGCCGGGGGTCGCCGCTACGAAGCGGATAACCGCTTCGTCCGAAGCCAGTACATACGGTGGGCTTACACCCTGGAAGTATTGTTTATCCCAGTAATCCTGCATCGGTCGCTCCGACATGTGCAGTATGGTTTTAGTAAAAGCATCACGCAGCGGGGAGTCGGCAGGCAGGTTGACGGGCGTGAGCTTGACGCCGTCGCTGTCGATGAAGATGCGCTTGAGATAGACATTGCGAAGCGTGTCCCGGTCGAACGACAGACGGGGCGCCGTCGGCGCCGAGATCACGGCAAGCTGCACCTGTGCCGCCCAGGCGGCCTGGCTCCCGAGAGCCAGCCCCCAGAGCAAGAGCACAACGCGTGCGGTGCTGCGACGCATGGGCATACGTCAGAACAACACCGAGACGGACGCCAGCCAGCCGGCAGGGACGATTTCGCCGTCCTGGCCATTGCGATGCTCCAGTTTGAGGACAAGGCCCGGGATGGGGCGATAGTTGATGGCCTCGGTCCGGACGATCGACGTCGTGTCCGGTACGGACGTGTGATACCGCTCGACACGACCGATCAGGTAGAGATGGGACGCAATGGGAAACCCCGCTTCGACGAAGCCACCACGTTCGCTGGAAAGCGGCGATGCACCGGTGCGATAGATGGCTTCGCCGGTGAGTTCCACGTACCGCGTGGTCCAGGTGAAGTCGATGCCCGTGAGTTGGTAGTCGTGTCGGGGTTCCTGCAGTTGGTAGGTTACGTAAGACCCGCCTACGGTGAGGCTGTCGCCCGCCAGGTGGTACAACACGCGACCGCCGTACGCGTGGAGGAAGTTGTTTCGCGGGCTGCGGTCGCCGGTGTAGTCGGTAAAGGCATCGTCAGCGTCCTGGCCCACGCCGAGGTTCTTGCTGTCGTCTGCAAAGACCCAATAGTCGAGATCCCGGCCTTTCAAGGTGACTGTTCCGAATGCCATCGCACCTGCTGCATGGCGGGCGAACGCGGCCGAGGTGGATAGCGGGCGGGAGACCGTCCAGGTCAGTGGGTCAGCGTGAACGAGGTTCCATTCGCCGATTGGCGTAAGAAACTTGCCGAAACGGAACGTGATGGCCGGCGTCGCGTGGAAATCGGCATAGAGCCGCTCGATGTCGACCTCCGCATGGCCTCCGCCGTTCTGAGCACCTGTCACGTTCGTGGTGCGGGACGTCGCCAGTTCGGTGAAGAACTGCCAGCGGCTGCCCAGGTCCTTGGTGACGAACAGACTGACGTCGCGCAGGCTCGAATCCGCGCGGGAGCCTTCCAGGTCGAAGAAGTGCACGTCGGCATAGCCGCCGATTCGCAGACCCTGGCCCGGGAAGTAAAGCCCCTGGCCAAGCGAGTAGGGCGCCGGCTGCCATGTATCGACCTCCGTCGTGTCGGCTGCGCGAGAGCGTGGCGCGATGACGAGGGCCGCCACGAGAGCGAACACGCCCAGGACCAGGGGACGATGCGGATGCCGGCTCATGGAGATACCTTCAGGGGCGAAACGTGGACGGACGGAGGATGGCATAAGCTACGCCCGATTCTGCGACACTGACGCAGGCATTCCCAAAGCTGACCCGCCTTGACGACACGATCGGCCCTCTTCAGGCTCCTGTTCTGGACCATGCTCGGCACGATGACCGTGGTCGGTGCATTGTCGTTCTTCCAGTTCCGGAGCGCCCTGCAATCCGAGATCGCAGGAAATCTTCGCTTCGGCGCCACCGCAATGATGCAGCGCATCGATACCTTTTTGTTTTCCCATGTCGAGAACATGCGTGTCTGGCGGGGCCTCGAAGTCATGCAGGACATCCGGGTGAAGGATGTCGACAAGCGGCTATCCAACTTTCTCTCCAACCTGCGGGCCGGCCAGGACCAGGTCTACGACGTGCTGCTATGCACCGACGCGCAGGGAAGGGTCGTGGCCGCGAGTGAGGCCTCTTATATCGGCGGCAACGCACCGGGCCTTTCCGGTTGGCAGACGGTTCCCGGCCAGGGTCTCGATACGATTTCAGTGACGTTGGCCTCCGGAGCGCTCGGTACGAGCGCGATCGTATTGCGAAGTCCCATTCCGAATGCTTTCGGCGAGGGCACGATCGGCTACCTC
>NZ_JBFUIT010000339.1:0-4077 GCF_056401735.1 Luteibacter sp. P4_D7_3 | reverse complement strand
CCCGTTGCACGTCAAGCCATGTCATGACGTCGCGCACCTTGACGTTCGGCGCCCAGCGGAATCGACCCGCTGCCTGCTGTGCGGCGGCATAGCCGGTCACGTACTGGCGGTACGCATCCGCGTCGGCCTTGGCAGGCAGTTCGCTCCACAGCGACAGCCAGATGYACTCCGAGCGGAGGTAATTGTCCCAGCCCTCGCCGGGCTCCTCGACGCAGTTGTTGTTGCCGTCGTTGGGCATCTTGAGATCGATCGCGCGGTTGAATGGCACGTAGACCGAGGCACCTTCGTCGAAGCCACCCGTATTGGGCACGTCAAAAAACAGCGGCTGCGGCGCCCAGTCCTGAATGACACCGGTGATGCGAAAGAGGCGACCATCCAGGTTCACCTGCTTGCCCACGCTCTGGCCACCGTTGAAAAGCTTGTCGTTGAGCGACTTGCTGATCACGGCAACGCTGGCGTGCTTGTCGTCGTCTTCCCGGGTCCAGCCATTGCCCTGGATGAACGGTACGTCGAACATCGGGAAAAAGTCCGAGCCCGTCGCATACGCGCCTTCGCGAACGGGGAGCCTCGAGGGATCCTCGGGAATCACCGAGACGCCCACCGGATAGGTAATCGCCTGGCGTTTTGCCTTGTGTGCGTTGAGCAAAGCGGTGGCGTCCTTGTAGCTCAACGCCGCAGGCGGCTCGCCCTTCTCGAGCTTGTCGGGGCCCCAGTTGTCCAGCTGGGTCATGTACAGCTGGCTCGACTTCTGCGGTATAGGATCGCGTGACGTGGCGCGAAACACCGAGTACGTCGTCATCGACGCGGCGACGCCGAAGCCGATGGCCATCACCATCAACCCGGTGAGGACCGGGTTGCGGCGCAGGCTGCGCAGGCCGAGCTGGAGGTAGTAACTGAACATGGGTGTCCCCGGGATATTGGGCGGACGGATCAGGAATGGGCGACGTTGGGCTGCGCGTGGAAGCGCGGCTCTTCGGAAAGGTCCACTACCTGGCCATCGATCACGTGCACGTTGCGCTGCGCACGTGCGGCGAGTTCGGGGTCATGGGTCACCATGACGATGGTGGCGCCTTCGCGATGAATCTCTTCGAGCAGTTCCATGACGCCGCGGGCCATCTGCGTGTCGAGGTTACCGGTCGGCTCATCCGCGAGAAGCAGACGCGGCGAACCGGCAAGTGCGCGGGCGATGGCGACACGCTGCTGCTGGCCGCCAGAGAGTTCCGCCGGGTAGTGCTTGGCACGCGAGGCCAGGCCTACGCGCTCCAACGCATCCATGATGCGCTGCTTGCGCTCGGCGGCTTTCATGCCGCGATAGCGCAACGGCACTTCGACGTTATCGAACACGTTGAGGTCGGGAATCAGGTTGAAGGCCTGGAAGATGAAGCCGATTTTCTCGTTGCGGATGCGCGAGCGGGCGTTGTCGTCGAGCTGGCTGACTTCGACACCGTCAAGGTGGTACTGACCGCCGGTGAAGGTTTCGAGCAGGCCAGCAATCGTGAGGAACGTGGTCTTGCCCGAACCGGAAGGTCCGGTGACGGCGACGAACTCGCCTTCCTTCACGTCGATGTTGAAGTCGCGCAGGGCGTAGGTCTCGACGACTTCCGTGCGGTAGACCTTGGCGAGATGGGTCATCTTGAGCATGGCGGTTCCTTCGTTGGTAAGGGAATGGTGTTGGTTCAGCGGCTGATGGCGATGTGTTTGGCGTCGCCGAAGGTGTCGGCACCGGAGATGACGATCTTGTCGCCCTCTTTCAGGCCGCTCAGGATTTCGACCTTGTCGATGCTGCTCGCACCGACACGGATGTCCCGGCGATCGGCCATGCCGTCAGCAACGACATAGGCGTAGCGGCCGGCGCTTTCGTCGACGAAGGAGCCGCGCTGCACGGTGAGCACGTTGTCGCGCTTGTCGAGTAGCACACGTACCGAAAGACGCTGGCTCTGGCGCAGCTGGCTGGGCGTGGCGCCGTCGAAGCGAAGGCGTGCAGCCACTTCGCCATTGACCACTTCCGGCGAGATCGCACTGACCTTGCCGTTCCATACCTTGCCGTTGCCGCTGATCTCACCGGGCATGCCGATGGCGAGGTCGCGCGCAAAACTCTCGGGGACTTTCATCTCCACCTGGAGGGCGGAAAGATCGATCACGCTGAGCAACTGCGCGTCTTTGGCGACGGTAGCGCGTTCGGCAATGAACGCCTGGCCCACCTGGCCGTCCACCGGCGACTTCACGTTGAGTTCTTCCACCTGGCGTTCGAGGTCCTGCACGAGCAGCACCTGGCGGTCGTAGGCGAGCTTCTTCGCCTGGATGTCGAAGGTCAGGCTGCCGTTGTCCGTGGTGAGATCGGACTGGGCATGCTTCACCGTGACGTCGGCCTTCTCGAGCGCGGACTTGGATCTGTCGACATCCGCGACGGGTACCGCACCCTTGGCAAAGGCGCCTTCGTAACGCTTGAGATCGCGCTGGCCTGCGGTCTGGTCGATGATCGCGTTGTCGTAGGCCTTCTGCAGTTCCGAGCGTTTCTTCGTCGCGTCAATCTGCGCACGAAGGAATTCCACTTTTGCAGCGTCAGCGGCAGAGCGTTCCTGGGCCAGCTTGGCGGCGAGGTCCGGACTGGTGATGGTGGCGAGTACCTGGTCCTTCTTCACCACGTCGCCCGGGTGCACGGTCAACACCACCGCACCGGCGGAGGTGGCGTACAGCGTCGGGCTGACCGCGGCGACGACCTTGCCTTCGGCGGCGATGTCGCGGACGAAAGGACCCCGCGTTACCGTGGCGAAGCTCAGGCGCGAGGCACTCACCGAGCTGTCGGCGGAAAACATCGTGGCGATATGGGGGGCCGCGAAAGCGAGTGCAGCGACCACGGCAATGCCGGCACCGATGTACATCAGCTTGCGGTTACGGTTGGAACCGACTTCGACGAGGCGGTCCGTGGCGGAGGTATCGCGGATCATGCTGGCTTCCCTGGATTCTCTTGAGGGATAGACAGCAAACGGCGTGCCAAGCCACTACTTTCATTTAAAACATATAGTTACAGGAGATCTTCAGGGACGGCGTCGTGTCCGCGGACAGAATGTCCGGACACCGGGCCGGTCGGACAGACCGCCCGGACAGACCCGCCGCTAGACAGTGATACCCACCGACTCCGAGACCGCGATGTCTCGCGCCACGCCACGGCCGAGCGAGGAGATGAGCACGTCGCGCGCACCCAGCACGGTAAAACCGACCAGGCGCCGACGCGTGAAGGAGAGGACCCGAGCGCGCGAGGCACGTAGCCATTCGCGGTCGGGCAGTTCACGGTTCGGCGCATCGACGGACGTCGCATCGACGAACAGGCCGTCCCAGGCGAGGTAGTCCGTGTCCGGGAGGAGGTAGACGCGCGCGAGGGCCTCACCCTCGCCGCCCACGCAGTCGATCCACTCACGCGGACCTTCCGCCGTTATCGCACAGGTGAGGCCGACGTAACGCGTGGTCAGAAGTGGCGCGAGGTCCGCGGACTCAACGAGGCAGCCATACGCCGCGTTGTCCTGGAGGGGGCAGGCCGCCGACCTCGGTGCGAGATACAGCACACCGCCAAGCTGGCCAAGGCCTTCGACCAGCGTACGTGGCGTGATCGCCAACCAGCGCGTGGTCGGGGTGGAACGGGCTCGCGAGTGCATACCGAACGAAGCTAACCAGCCGAACATGGCGCGTCTCCCGGGTGACTGCCGGAATGGGATGCCTGGCTGGGCGGCCTGGGAGGGCCCGCGTGGCTTGGCGTCGGGGAGAAGGTCCCAATGAGAGAAGGCCCCATTGGAGAAGGCCCTACTGAAGCGGGCCCTTACTTGGTAAGGATGAGCTTGTCGTTGCGCGTGAGGCGCAGATGGTACTCATTGCCCTGGTGCTCGATGACGAGCTCCCGCGAGCCGTCGAGCAGACGCGTGCTTTCGATACGACGGGCAACCACCGGGGCGGCACGCAGCGCAACGACCTTGTCACGGCCGCCGTTATCGGTCAGGGGAAGCGATCTCATCAACATGGCTCAGCTCCGAGGGTCTGGGTTCGGCTTTGATGATAACGATTCTCATTTACACGTCAAGAGGC
>NZ_JBFUIT010000338.1:0-4081 GCF_056401735.1 Luteibacter sp. P4_D7_3 | reverse complement strand
TGTGAACACCATCCATGGTGGGGACGGGAATGACACCATCTACGGCGGCGAGCGTGACCTCCACAGCCTCGACGCGGCCGCACACGACTTCCTCTTCGGTGACGGGGGAGATGACATCCTTCGAGCGGGGTACGGCGGTGCAGACCTCTACGGCGGCACCGGCAATGATCAGCTGTACGGAGCGGGCGGGCTTGACACCTTCCACTACGGCGTGGGCGACGGCACCGACACAGTCCACTCAGACGGGGGCCTTGGCCTAGACCGCGTCGTCTTCGCGGACGGGGTCAYCACCGACATGGTGAGTTTCAGCCGTGAGGGAGCCACCCTCGTCGTGCAGGTTGGCAGCAACACGCAAGACCGCCTGCGCGTGGAAAACTACTGGACGGATCCGGCGGGCGACGTCCTGAGCGGTGGCGTCAAGGAGTTCGTCTTCGCCGACGGCACGATCCGCAAGGGCGGCCTCGACCATCTGCCGTACACAAACAATCCCCCGGTGACCCTCATCGGCAGCGTGGCTGTGGAGGCTGTGGGCGATTCGCCACTGCGTTTCGTACTGCCGGAGGGAATGTTTGCCGATGCAGCCGACGATACCCTGCGCCTGACCCTCGGTGCCGGGGCCCCGGCATGGCTAAGCATCGACCCGCAGACTGGCGTGCTGACGGGCACGCCCCCCAATGGCGGGCTTGACACCTCCATTGATCTCATCGCGAGCGACTCCTGGGGACAGACGACGACGGCGACCATCCAGCTCAGTGTCAGCAACGTCATCCACGGCAGCGCAGCGGATGATGTGCTCACGGGCACGAGGTTCCGCGACGATATCCACGCCGGTGACGGCAATGACACGCTTGATGGCGGCGGTAACACCGACCGGTTGTTCGGCGGCAAGGGCGACGACACCTACCTGATTGGCGACAGCTCGGCGGCCATCGTCGAGAACGTTGGCGAGGGACAAGACACCGTGCGCTCGCGGGTGAGCTACCTCCTTGGCGAGAATGTAGAGCGCCTCGTCCTGGAGGAAGGCAGCCAGGCGGTGCAGGGCGCGGGCAATGCACTGGCCAACGAGATCCTCGGCAACAGTGCAGACAACCTCCTCGATGGCGCCGGCGGTGCCGACACGCTCACGGGCGGCCAGGGCGACGACACGTATGTGGTCGACACTGCCGGCGACCACATCATTGAGCTCGCGGGTGAGGGCAGGGATGTCGTCGAATCGAGTGTCGACTGGCAGCTTGGGGCCAACCTTGAGGATCTCGTGTTGACGGGCGATGCCGCCATCAACGGGACGGGCAATGGCGCGGACAACGTCATCCACGGCAACGACGGCGCGAACCGATTGGAGGGCGGCGCCGGCACCGACCGGCTCTATGGTGGCCTGGGGGATGACTACCTGGTGGTTGAGTCGGCCGCCGACCGCGCCTTCGAGTATGAAGGCGAGGGGACGGATACCATCGAGCGCCGTTTCGAGACCAACCTTGTTCTCGACAACAATGTCGAAAACCTCATCCTTGGCACATCAGTGGTGACGGGCAACGGCAACAGCCTTGCCAATCGCATCCAGGGCAACGCCGGGGCCAACAAGCTCTCGGGCCTCGACGGAGACGATACCCTTCTGGGCCTCGACGGCAATGACTCGCTCTGGGGTGGCAACGGCCAGGACACGCTTGTGGGTGGCACGGGCGACGATTACCTGGACGGTGGGGCCGGTACCGACAGACTGGAAGGCGGCGCGGGCAACGATGTCTACGTCATCGCCGACAGCGGTGACGTGATTGTGGAGCTCGCCGGCGAGGGCACGGATCAGGTGCAGGCCTCGGTCTCTTACACCATGGCCGACAACCTCGAGAACCTGTTCCTCGTGGGGGCTGGCAAGCTTAACGGCACCGGCAACGCATCARCCAATTACCTCGCAGGTAATGCCGACGACAACACGCTCAGTGGCATGGGCGGAAACGACACCCTCGTCGGCGGAGGCGGCAACGACCGCCTCGTGGGAGGCGCGGGTGACGACAGCTATGTGGTCGATGCGCAGTCAGGCACGGATACGATCGACAACACGGGCGGTGGTTTTGATGGCGTCTTCCTCAACGGTGTCACCCGTGAACGTATCACCTTCAGCCGGGATGGCAATGACCTGCTGATGTTTGTCGATGCCACCTCCACCCCCTCCGTCCGCGTGACAAACCACTTCCTCGGCGGGGACGCTGCCATCGACTTCATCCAGCCCGATGGCGGGTCGATGCTGACGACCACGCAGATAAACCAGATCGTCGCTGGCGGCTCGAGCGGTTATGACAGCGTGGTTGAGGGCACGTCGGCCGGTGAGCAGCTCGTTGGCAGCGCCGGAAAGGACTTAATCAAAGGGCTTGCCGGCGACGACACTCTCTTTGGCCTGGTGGGCAACGACACCCTTCAGGGCGGCGATGGCAACGACTATCTGGCCGGTGGCAGCGGCTCGGGTACCGGCTCGGGCGATGACCGCCTCGAAGGCGGTCTGGGTAACGACACCCTGGTGGGCGAGGACGGCAACGACACCCTCATCGGCGGCGTTGGCGACGACAAGTACGTGTATGGGGGCGGGCAGGACATCGTCGACAACACCGGGGGCGGCTACGACGGCATCTTCTTCAATGACGGGATAACCGCCTCCCAGCTGGCTTTCAGCCGTGATGGTGACGACCTGCTCATCAAGGTCAATGGTGACGCGTCCAAGACCCTCCGCGTGTTGGGTCATTTCCTCGGCGGCGACGCCGCCATCGACTACGTCCAGCCTGCGAGTGGCACGTCCCTCAGTACGGCGGCCATCAACGCGCTGGTTGGCGGGACGGGGACGCCGGGCGGCGGCACGCCAAGCGAGCCCGGCAACGATGCGGACTACACAAAGACCATCACGGGAACGGGTAACGGCGAACAATTGGTCGGCACCAGCGGGCGGGATCTGATCCGCGGTCTTGCCGGCAATGACACGCTCTTTGGCATGGGTGGTGACGACAAGCTCGTCGGCGGTGACGGGGACGATTACCTCTCCGGCGGAAACGGGTCGTTCAGCGGGTCGGGCAACGACATCTTGGTGGGTGGCGCGGGCGCTGACACGCTCGTCGGTGAGGACGGTAACGACCTTCTCCAGGGCGGCGCTGGTGACGATAAATACCTGTACAAGGCGGGCTCCGGAAAGGATGTCATCGACAATACCGGTGGTGGTACGGACTGGCTTTTCTTCAACGATATCGACAGAACCCGGCTGACCTTCCACCGGAGCCAGGACGATCTTGTTGTGCTTGTCGATGGCGACGTCAACCAGCAGGTTCGGGTGCAGAACCACTTCAAGGGCGATGACCAGGCAATCAGCTACGTGCAGCCCAGCGATGGCTTCGCGATTCCGGCCTCACAGTTCGCCGCCTTGCTCAAGCCACTACCTGCTGGATTCACGCCCGCTGCAGTGACGCCGCTATCGGCTCGGTCGATGCAGATGGTGTGGTCGGTCGGCAATGACGACGCGGTTTCCGGGCAGGGATCCGCTGACGCAGCGACCAGCGGCGAGCTTCAACGACTGGTCGAAGCCATGGCGCAGTCGTACGGGCCCGGTGCAGGTACCGCTCTGGTGGTCGACAACGGTTGGCAACACAGCGCCATGCTAGCAATGCCTGCGGTTCTGCAGCCTGACCAGCGGCCGTCAGTTCATTAGCCCGCCGACTGCCGGAGGGGGCGCCGGGCTTGACCTGGCGCCCTCGTCGAAACGACAGGCACTCGCGACACGATTAAACGACAAACGACGTCATTAAGTGCGCGCCGGCAGGGGCGGCGCGAAGGGACCTATCAGAGTGCCCTTCATTAACTGACTGACTCAGAAAGGTCAATTACCGGTTCTCGACAACAATGCCAGTCGCGAGACCGTAAAGGATCAAATGACGTCGTTATGAGAAAGGCGACATCACATGTCGGGACCTCCTAAATGATGTCGCAAACGGATTCTTCGAAATAGGTCGTTGAAACATCTGTTGAGTTTCGATCACCTCGCCACGAGGTGAGTTGGATATCTGTCAGTCCGCGATCATCAAAGGCGACGAGCGGTGTATATCTA
>NZ_JBFUIT010000337.1:0-4084 GCF_056401735.1 Luteibacter sp. P4_D7_3 | reverse complement strand
GCGAACGTGCAAAGGAAAACCTTCTAGCAAGTTCAGGATTTCTCGGCGTCGGGCGCGAGTCGAGGACGGTAGCGCCAAGAGTATTTCCTGAGCGCCGGTGACATCGATCATCTGCTGAATATGTTTGGGCTTATAGACCTGCAAGCCGGAAATCGATCGATCGGCAATACTTGCATCGTCATCGATAAAGGCGACCGGCCGCATGACACGCCCCATGCGCAACGCTGCAACCAATTGATTGCCAGCAACGCCTGCCCCATAAATAGCCACTTTGGTGAGGCCGTCATCGCGGTTGGTAAAGGGAACGTGCTGGGCGGCCGTGAACCAGTCGCCCATGAAGTATTGACGCATGCACAATCGCAGCCCGCCGATGATCACCAGGCTGAGCCACCAATAGTTGAAAATAATCGAACGAGGGACTACTGCCTCGTGATTACTGTACCAATAGACAACGAGAGCCAGAATTAACGAGGAAAGGCTCACGGCCTTGATAATTGCTATCAAGGCGTCGTTTCCGAAATATCGCATCACTGCGCGGTACATTCCGAAGCGAATGAATAGCGGAATAGCGATCACCGGAGCACAGGCATACAGCCAAAAATGGATTTTCAGCGGGTTGTACATGTCTTCGATGCCGAGGCGAACGATAAAAGCAAGCCAAAGCGCAACCCAGACGAGTACTACGTCCGTTGCAACCTGCAATAGCCTTTTCTGGCGGCGAGGGAGCCCCAGTAGTAAAGTCCGAATTTTATCCATGAACCTCGTCTGAGCCTGCAGCTCACTCCTTAAAAACGGCAATCACCATTGTAACCGCCTGAAACCGGAAGACACGACCAATGTGCATCGTCACGAGGCAATCTGACGATCAGCAACACAATTTATCCATGGCGACGGTAGGCTGGCGAGCATTTTGATCGCATCATCGCTACAATCCAGCCAAGGCCCACAACGCTAGTAAGCGGCAGAAAACCAGCGTTCATTGGAAGCTTACGGTGGAATGTAACTCATAAACCACGTGTGGAAATGAAACGTTTCTGCATACGACTCAGACGTCGGATCAAATTATTGTCAACTCAGACGATTTCAACGAGATAGCATGCCCAAAAATCTTGTAGCTCATATGACATCAGTAGACGCCGAGCGGCGTGCTCAATCCAAACAACAGCGCCCGGTGGTGATCTGGCTGACTGGACTTAGTGGCGCTGGAAAGTCATCAGTGGCTGACGCACTGGAACTGAAATTGTTTGAAGCAGGGAAGCACACATATCTGCTGGATGGAGACAATGTCCGAATGGGCCTATGCAAAGATTTGGGATTCGAAGACCGAGATAGAGAGGAAAATATCCGCCGAATTTCGGAAGTTGCAAAGCTCTTGAAGGATGCTGGGTTGATTGTAATAACGGCGTTTATATCACCCTTCCTACGTGACCGAATTCTGGCCCGAAATGTTATTGGTGACAGTTCATTCATCGAGGTTTTTATCGATGCGCCGCTTTCCGAGTGCAAGCGTCGGGACCCGAAAGGTCTTTATAAAAAAGCCGAAAAGGGTGAAATCAAAAATTTCACTGGAGTTGATTCTGCCTATGAACGGCCCGAAAACCCGGACATAAAAATAAACACAATGGCAAATGACATCGATTCGTGCGTAAAGCAAATACTTGAATACTTGGCAAGGAAGGGGATATGAAGACCCTCGCTATAATCGGAGCTGGTTTCAGCGGAACTGTCGCGGCTGTCAACTTTCTGAATAATTCACCGAGGGGCGCCACTCTCGTTGTAATCAACCGTTCTGGACAGATGGCAAAAGGCTTGGCATACGGCACTAATAGTCCAGCTCACCTACTGAATGTCCCCGCCGGTAATATGACTGCTGTGGTCGGTGATCCAGACTCCTACGTGAATTTTTGCCAGCGCCATGACAAGGCTATTTTGCCGAGTACTTTTACCACCAGAAAATCGTACGGTGAATACCTCGAAACATTACTGTTCAATGCTGCCGAGAACGCTAAAGATCGCGTAAACCTTCAACAAATTACAGCCGACGTAAAAGGACTGTCAAAAAATGAGTACGGGGCAGCAATTGAACTGAGTAACGGATCAACATTAAATGCCGACCAAGTTATCCTTGCGTTGGGACATTTCCCACCACTCACTCCAGCAGCACTTTCAACTTTTGAACAATCAAATCATTACATCGCAGATCCATGGTCGGGAAAAATATCCAATATAGAAGACCGTGATGCGACCATTTTATTGGTGGGCGGTGGGTTAACCGCTCTTGATGTTATTTGCAGTCTGAAAAAAACCGGACACACCGGCAAAATCTATATGCTATCCAGACGCGGGTTGATACCTCTTCCCCATCGACAGAACAGAGGAGCTGTTTTGTCACACCACTCGATGATAGAAGAATTAACGCAAAAAACTACGCCACTGGCCCATCTCCGAATCATCAGAGGGTATATAAATTCAACTCCGACGGCCGATTGGCGTGACGTAATTGCAGCGCTTCGTCCGATTACTACTGATCTTTGGAAAAGCTACCCGGAAAGAGAGAAACGTCAGTTTCTGCGCCATCTGCAACCCCATTGGGATGTTCATCGCCACCGTGTCGCCCCTGATTCGTATAGCATCTTCGCAGACGCACTTGCATCCGCTCAGATTATTCCTGTCGCCGGGCGGATTAAATCAGCAAGTGAAACATGCAATGGCATAGAATTGACAGTTAGTTTACGCGGACGAATGCTGGAAAAAGTATTTGCCGTAAACTACGCGATCAACTGCACTGGCCCCAACTCCAACCCGAGGCTAATTAGCGAACCGCTGATAAAAAATCTACTAAGCGAGAATGTGATCAGCACTGATGCGCACAATCTTGGTATAAATGTCGACAGCAGCCTCGCAGTAATAAACGGTAATGGAGATTCGTCCGAATGGTTGAGCTACGTCGGGCCAATGCTCAAGGCTACACTCTGGGAGGCTACTGCTGTGCCTGAGTTGCGAATCCATGCAACTGCTTTGAGCAATAAAATATCCCGGCTATTTTCCGCACAGAAATAACACCAGACCGAATCATCACACTTTTAATAAATAGAGAGATTAATAGTGCACTATTAATCTCTCTTCGTATATTGGCCACCAATAAAACTGTTATTTATCTAGGACATCCTTAGCCATTTTCCTGCTGATCAATTTTTCACCCAATCGAATACCGGGTTCCTCAATCAGTGAATTCATTAGCCTAGCAACCGGCACCAGAACCAGAAGTGTGATGGCTACAGCCAGAACAAAAGCTAGGCCTTCGCTGAACAGTGAATAAAAATACAGGTAAACAGGTTTAAGCATATACACGATCGGGGGGTGGCAAAGATACAAGCCGAAACTCAACCGGCCTAAATACGAGAAAATCGGATTGGTTATTGGGCGCAACGGCGCTAGGCACTGCGAAACGACAAGTAGTGCAAAAATAAACGCCCAAATGTTGGATCTATTACCGACGATCGAGACGAAAGCCTGCTCTTTAAATACTATCAGCGCAGCCAGAACCACCGCTGCTGCCAATAGCAAATGTCCGACGGAACGGGCACTTACGTTGCCTTTGAGTTCGGCAAAGAGAAAATAACCGAATATCCCGAAAAAGAAAACTCCGATTGACCCCATGAAACTCATATAAGCATATCCAGCCGGGTAAACCGGGGTAAGATAAAACTTATAAAACACAACACTTATCGCGACGGCTAACACCGTAACCGCAACCGACAAATAAAGGTTCTTCACAAAAACCAAAAGGTAAGGGACAAGTAGATAAAACAGCACCTCCACACCAATAGTCCAGCCTGCCCAGACCATGCTTTCATGATTACCAGGCATAAGATTAAACAACAACGAAATTGTGCCCAAAAAGCTCATCGGTGATATATAGGATCCAAACTGCAATGGAATATATATAAGATAAAAAAAAGCAATAAAATAAAACAGCGGGGCGATCCGCATAAAACGCCTAATGGCAAACGAAGACAGCCAACCATCTTTACCGACCCGTGAAGTCGTACTCAAAAAAAGCGAAAACGCACTGATCACAATG
>NZ_JBFUIT010000336.1:0-4096 GCF_056401735.1 Luteibacter sp. P4_D7_3 | reverse complement strand
CTGTATGGTGGGAGCCGATTCATCGGCGATGGGTGCTCGCGACCGGCTGCCCCGCTGCGGTGGACTTCCGCGCCGCGACGAACTGCCCCCGCTGCGGCGGGATCACCGATGAATCGACTCCTACGGCTTGCGACTAGAAGTAGTTTATTTCGAGCCCGAGATCGCTCGAGAAGCCGATATCCGCGGAAAGGTCGAGCTCGTTCACGGGATTGATCCGGGGCCTCACCAGCAGCTTGACGCTGAGGTCCTTGATATTGGCCGGCGCTGCCGTGCTCGCCGCCTCCGTGACGAAACCCACCGCGTAGCGTCCGTTGGTGATCGGCAGGTTCTCGCGCGATGACGTTGCCGGCCCCCAGGTGGCTTGCTCGAGGTCATTCACGCGGTCCGCACCCGTCGCGTAGCCTTGGACGCCGTCGATCTTGGTCGATTGGGCATCGAAGAGAAGGAACAACTTGCCGGTATCTTTTCCACTTTCATTCGCCCGCATCGGGAAGATCCTGTCCGATGACGCATCGTTGCCCCCGGCTTCGCGAACGACAAAGGCAAAGCGTCGGGCACTGGGGCAGTTGACCGTCGTCGACACCCGCTGCTCCTCGAGTTCGGTTTCCTTGGAGGGATCCGCCTCGAGCTGATCACGCCTGATCGTACCCAGCTTGAGTGTGCTGCCGATGACCACGCTACATGCTGCAGCCGGGGTAATGGATCCCTTGACGAGAAGATCGGCGCGGGTCTCGCTCGCCACTGCCGAGCTGGCCATGAGCAGCAGCGCTGCCGATGCGCCTAAGGCATTGAAGTGTTTCATTCGCATTCCTTGTTGATTTACGTTGCCGGCATCGACGCCGGCATGGATATCGACCGACCCTGGACGATCGCGTGACCCAAGGTCAGAGATACTTGATCTCGAACAAGACATTTCCGGCGAGGACGAGCTCGTCTCCCGGCACCAGATCCGCCTTCGGCGCGATCGTCACGGGGATGAACAACCACATCGACGCCTGCCGTACGAAGTCCGGGCCCGCACTCGATCCTTCGGTCTTGTTCAGGCCGAGGAGGTAGTCCGCCTGGGAAAACGGTATGGGGCTTTTCGACGAGGCAAACCAGAGCTCGCGATCCTCCGTCGCCGTCAGATACGCCCGTTTACCATCGGCCATGAATCCGTCATTGCGCTCGCTTATCGTTATGTGGCCTATCGACTTGTCATTGGACCCAAGGCCGAGGCCGAAGAAATTGCGTCCGTTGCCGCCGCCATCGGACAGGTCCGTGGCCCCGAGAGCGAACCGGGCAGGTCCATTGCAGAGGATGTCGAGTTTGTTCTCCTTGTCGACGAGATGGGTCGGCTGAGTCTCGTCGGGATTCAGGTCCGCGAAGTGGATCACCCCAAGGTCGAGCTGACCGCCGCGCACGAACGCCTCGCACGACGACGGCATGATCGTACCCGCTACGCTCAGGTCCGCCCGATCACTTGCTCGGACCCCGATCGGCGCTAAAGCAAGTGCCACCCCAATCAAACGCCCACAAGGGCTCATGACTTTCCTTTGTCCGGCACTGGACGTCGTTGATCTCGCACGAAGCAGTGGCCCGAGGGCAAACAGGGAAGAACAAAGCGTCAAGGTGGTACCTCCATCGGTTGTGTGTTGCGTTCTTTCGTCAGTAGACGATCTCGAAAGTGACCAGGCCATCTGCCGTTATCTCTTCGCCAAGCGAGAGCAGGTGCTTGGGTGCAATGAAGATCGTCGTCTCCAGGGTCACGTCGAGTACCTTCAAACGCGCAGGACCCGTCGCCGCGTCCTTGGCGCCGACGTAACCCACCCGCCCGGCATTGGCGTGATTGGCGACGATGGAAGCCTCCGTGGATAGCCACGACCGGCCACCGTCGAGCGACTGTGTCGCGCGAAGGTCGCCCTGGTCGGACGTCGCATGCGCAGCCCAGTGCAATACGTAGGCGCCGATGTTCTCGCCGGCACCTGTCTTGCCCAGGCCAAATAGTTCGCCGTCCTTGTACGACGTTCCCAGGCCGACCGGTGCGGACGCCGTACCTGCGCGTTCGTCACGCATCACACGGAAGGCGAATGGCATCGGCGCATCGCACACCACCCGTAGCTGGCCGTTCCCGGCCGACGGGATCCGTGTCGAAGCGCCATGGCTATCCAGGTCCGTCGAGCGAAGATGCCCGAACGACACGTGGCGAACGATATCCACGTTGCAACGCCCCGGCTGTACGTCGGCCTGAAGGGTGAGCTCGCGCGGCGCCGCGGCACGGCCCATGTCGACCGTACCCGTCACTACCCAGCGCGAGGCGTCACTGACCTTCAACGCACCTTCGTCGATGTACGTATCGATGTCGATCTGCGCGCTGAAATCGCGACCGGTCGCCGCCATGCCGTTCTTCACCGGCGATAATCCCTGGTCAGGCGTCCATGCCAGCCGGTCATCCGTCCGACGTGACATGCCACCGCTGTGGTCCACCCACCCCAGGTCCACGGGCAGGCCGTCCAGACGTCCGTCGCGCAGGCGCAGGGCAAAACGGCCCTGGTCGGTGAAACGAAATGCCACAGCATCGGCAGGCGGCCCGCGGAAGAAAAGCACCATGTCGCCAGGCTCGGAGCAATGGATGTGCAGGGCCACGGTACGAGCCGGCAGGCCGAGCACGCCATGGGCATCGACCGCCAGCGTCGCCCGGCTGAGCGTACCGTAGTCGACGTGCGGCGCGCCGAGCAGCACGTTGCAGGGGTGATCCTGCGCACCAACGGTGGGCACGAACAGCAGCGCGAGCAACCACGCGGCGACATGGGCGAATGCCTTGGCGACCGCCCTCCGTCCGGCCATCATCGAACGGCCTCGCCGCTCACCCGGCATACCGCCGACGCGGACTCGTAATACGTGTCTCGATCGACGTGATCGCCGATGTCGATGTCGATGTCGAGCTCACAGGGAGGCGTATCGGGGCCGCTCACCCATAGCCGGGGTGTCGCCATCACGTTCGGTACGAAAATCTCGCCCTCACGCTGCACCATGCCGACCACCTCACCCGTCTCGTCCGTCACCGTGGCACCGAACGGCAGGAGCTGCCCGTCCACAGTCTGCGCACGCACGAGGACGCGACGCGTCCTGCTCACCCCGAAGGCGAGTTTCGCCACCGTGCCACGGCCGGCTGAGATGACCGAGGCACCGTGGTCGATATCCATGTCGCGCGGGAGCGAATCGGTGGCGACTTCGATGCTGCTGTTGCCATAGGCGCTCAGTTGCGGCAGCACCGCGTAGCCGCGTGCATCGGTCCATACCGGCCCGCCCGGCGTCGATACACGTATGCCAGCGGTATCGCCCACGGAGAGGACGCCGAAAGTGTCACGCACGGCATAAGGCGACGCCGTCACGCCCCGATCGTGCACGACCAGACCGCCGCGAAGGCCGAGGCTCGTGGTGCGGCTGCGCGTGTCGTGCGCATACCCGGCGTCCAGCTGGAAGTAACGCGGCAGCAAGGAGACGGCGGCTGACTCGCTGCGCTGGTGGTCGCGGGACCGATATTCCAGCCCGGTACTGTACGAAGCGAACTCGCTCATCTGCCCGGAGAAGCTTGCACCGTAGCGGGTTTCGCCGGCGTACCGACGCACGGTGCTCGCCAGGCGATGGCTATCGCCAAGCGGCACATTGACGTTCAGATAGAAGCTCTTGTTACCGGTGCGACGCTCGTGGCTAAGCGTCCATTCCGCCGACAACGATACCGATGCGCGGCCGATACGGGTACCCCAGGAAGCCAGGGCCCGGCTTGTCGTCTGGCCGTCGAACAGACCGGTACGTGAATATCCCGCACTGAGGTTGCCCAACCCCTGGCGTGACCAGGAAAGCGAGAGCGAGGTCTGGTCGCGATAGCGTGTTCGACGCGCGCCGGCGGCGACGCGCAAGGACGAACCGAGGAATTCACGAAAACCCGGACCCTGCCTCGAGTGCGAAAGCGCGACCGACCATGCCTCGCCCAGGCGCTGCGACCAGGTCAGCAGCGCTTGCATACCGGTGACGCCCTCGCGCGACGCTCGTGCTCCGGTGATATCGAGTTGCACCTGGCTGCCCGATGCCGACCCTGAGCCGACGCCCGCCC
>NZ_JBFUIT010000335.1:0-4109 GCF_056401735.1 Luteibacter sp. P4_D7_3 | reverse complement strand
GTCGGGTCGTCATGCGTACAGCAGACAACACATTTCGGTCATAGGCCGTCGTCCAGGAAGCAGGCTCAGTGGTTGCCCAGCTCTCTTTCACGCCGCCGGAACCACCGGCGTTGTTGACCAGGATGTCGACAGGACCGGCACGTTCCCCGGCTTCCTCGACGATCCGCTGTACCTGCTCATCAAACGTGAGATCCCCAACGACAACGTGAGCCCGTCCGCCCGAGGCCAGGATATCGGCAGCAACCCGCTGGGCCTGGGTCATGTCGCGCCCGTGAACAATAACGGTCGCCCCCTCCAGGGCCAGTGTCCTGGCGATAGCTTCGCCGATGCCCTTGCTACTGCCCGTCACCAGCGCAACCTTTCCCTGTAATTGAAGATCCATACCGAAACCCCACGTCGTTTTTAATATCTCGCTACGGTGGCCCCACATGGCAGTTCCGACAACTACGCACTTTCAGGTGCCCACCACCCAGGAGTCTTCCGATGTGTGTCTGGGTCCGGCGGGGTCGGCGGCGCACGTGACGCGAGTCGTACGCATGGTCCAGGGGCGCTGGAAGCTGCCGATACTGTTCAGGCTGTTCGCCGACCCGACACTGCGTACCTTGCAGTTGAAGCGTGACCTGGGAAGTATTTCGCAGAAGGTGCTGACCCAGCACCTGCGCGAGCTTGCCGAGGATGGCCTGGTCGCGCGTGTCGAACACGCGGGCAAGTCCCTGCGCGTCGAATATCAGCTGACGGAGATGGGCCGGCAGCTGCGTGCTGTTCTCGTTGCGGCACGAATGTTCTCGGTCGATCATCCGGCTGGGCAATCGGGATGAAGCAGCGATGGCTTGCCAAGGTCGGTCTTGCGCCCGCTGCCGTTGGCGTTCGTTTCACGCCCGGGCCCCGACGATGGGGCCATGACAACTCGTATCCCAACTCACTTCCTCACGAACCGGTCCCCTGACGGCTGCGCGGATCGGACTGGCATCGAGTCGCCCGAGCACGGGTCACTCTCCCACCGCCTGGGCAGGTACACGACCTTGCTGGCTGATGCGCTTGACGCTCCGGATCCCCTACGGGCCCATCGATGGGCCTGTGAGATTCGTAACCTGGGCTGGTCCGCGGCATTGCCCGGTCCGGCCGCCATGGCAGGGGTGTTGGCTATGCGTCTGTCGGATAAAAACGTCTCCCCTGGCGAGATCGACCTGGCGCTCGACGAGACCCTGGCCGAGATCCGCCGGGCGATCGCCCGGATGGCTTAGGCGGGAGCAGCCATGGAAGCCCGCGACCTGGGGAATACGATCACCCTGTATTTACCGCAAGCAAGTGGCGGCCCTTCCCCTTTCAAGGTCTTTCAGGATCGCGAGCCCGTCGGCGAATTCGCCACTCGGGCCGAATCGTTGCGATTCGCCATGGCGCTGGCCGAAACGATCGCTCGAAGCCGCCGCGTACCCGTTCGTGTGCGCAGCGAAGACGAGACAGGACAGTGGCAGAGCATCGAGGCACCGGCAGCGTCGCCGGGATAGCCTCCGTTTCGAGCGACCACCCTGTCAGCGAGCTGGCCTGCGAAGGAGCGCGAAGCGTGCGACACCCGCCAGGCACAGAAACGACAGGGCGACAGCCGAGTTCGTATAACTCAAGGTCTCGTACGGATAAGCCTCGCGAAAGAACGCCCAAGTCACAACAGGGTAGAAAAGTACGATGGCCGACGCGGCAACGAAAAGTGTCAGGCCCGCCGCGCGGCGCTTCAATAAGAGCACTCCGCCGATGCCAGCCGTGACGGCGGCGACGACCCAGGTCACCCAATAGGCCTGCAGATGGGCCTTCCACCTTTGCATATCCACGTCATGACGCCACGGGGGCAACGTTGCCGCGACAACGCGGCCTGTATTGGACACGCCGTGCAGGCCATAAAGCGACGCCACGAGCATGACCAAGGCGAGCGCAACGATTCCCGCACCCAATGACCTGAGAAACATATCTTTCCCTCTTTGTAGATAATCGGCACAGAAACCACCCAGGGACTCTCCATGCGTTTGCTCATGGTTTTTGCGGGAATCGCGGTCGGATTTATCGCATCTCCCGTCTGGGCGACGACGCCCGACCTCTCGTCACTGGCAACGCAGCTCGAAAAGATACGCCACTCCCGTGGCATAGACGAGGCGCGGAACGCCGGGCCCGAGTTCACGCCGGTCAAGCAGGCCTTGCGCGAATGGGTGGAGCAGCAATTGCCCCCGGTACCGGGCGCGAGCATGGCGAATGGCACGGTCTACAACCTGGATCCCGACGACCTGACGGCGCTCAGCGCGYGACTGACCCAGGCGCTCGACGACGCAGGATTGACGTGCGGCCTGCCGGAATCGTCCGACTACCGGTGCGAGGATCCCTCGCACACGGAAAGCGAGCGAGGGTACCTCGACAAGGTCCGCATGGCACCCCTCGACTATCGCTACCTTCTGGTGGTGACCGGGGTGGGGATGCAGTGCGGTTTCGACCAGTCGGCGTACCTCTACGAACAAAGGCTGGATCACCATTGGCACCTCCTGATCAGCATCGAGCAGGACCGGTATGGCAAGGACGAGTACCAGCCCCAGCATTTTCTTTCGATCCAGACATCCTCGTACGACACCGCATGGAACGAACCTGCGCCGCCGCCCCTCGTCGCGACGCTCGGCTACAGTCCCTGGTGTTCGTCGAACTGGCAAAGCCTTTATACGAAGTTGTGGCAGGCATCCAGGGAGACGACGACACCGCCTGCACTGATTGATCGACAGGACAGCCTCTACATGGGCGATGACTTTGTTGCCGGAGCACACCTCACGAACCACGACCTGCTCGTCCAGTACATGGGCCCCAGCATCGACGGCGCTGCCTTGGTCCGACCGCATGTCCAGCGCTATCAAATCGGGCCGAACCACGCCGTAAAGCGTGTTGCGCCTGTCGCGCTCGATCCACAGGCATTCGCCGAAGAATGGATGACCCGACCCTGGGCAGAAGCGTCGCATTGGCTATCCCCCTCCGCCGACAGGACCGCCCTGGCGCAGTTGCACGCGGCAGAGCAACACGCCTATATCACCGGCGAGTACGACGGCAGCGCCAGGCGTTGCCGCGGCTCCACGTCTCTGTGGCAGGTTGCTTACATGCAGGACGCAGACCAGGACACCCTACCGAGGTACTTCAAGGTTCAGTGGACGGCCCCGTACGACTTCAGCCTGGTTGCGGCGTCCACCAAACCCTTTGCGGGTTGTGACGTGACAGCGGCGCCGCCGTCGACGATCGGCACGTTGTTTCCGGTTCAGGGGTGGACGCCATAGTCGTATTGGCTACCCGTTCGTGCTGTCACTCACGTGGTGGCTCGGCGGCCTTCTGCGGGCCAAGCACGATAGCCAGGTGCCTCAAGTCGTCGACGGAAAGGTCGTATCCCTTCCCGTCCTCGCGCTCCTTCAGCGTTCCAAGTACATAGACTCGGAAGTAAGCCACGTTTTCCGCCTGCTCAAAGAGTTCGAACCAGTAGCGACGGTAGCGATAGGCATTGATGGTGGCAGACTTAACGTACAACGATATGGGCTTGCCCTGGTGYTTATCAAAAAAAGTGAAACTGAAACCCGCCCCGTATTTTTTGTACCGTGCACCGCCAAACACCACGCGATCACTCACTCCCAGGCGGGCCCATTCGATCGGGCGAAAGTAGGATTGCAGTGATACCTCACCGAGCCCTTTGACCTGGATCGTCAGGGCTTCGAATTCTTCCTTCGATAGCTCATCTTTCGCCTCCCGATAGCACTGCACGAGCCGCTCCAGGCTATTGGTGCTATGCCTCATCGGCGAAGGTCGAGCACTCCTGCTATTCCGACGAACGCCGCCTCCTTCCCCGACGTCAAGCTGCTCATCGGTTGGTTCATTTCCTTGCTCGGGGCCGGCCTCCGTGGGGTCGAAGACATCAATGAAATCGTTGAGCTTCAGCTTGGCCTTACGCTCTTCCAGTTGACGATCTGTTTCACCAGGCAGCCTCTGCCCCACATCGCCCTCGATTCCTACCCACTCGCATGACGCGTCATGATCGTCCACGGGATTGGCTCGATAGTGAGCGGTCTGATGCTTGGTCTGCTCCTGGGGTGGGACGTGAT
>NZ_JBFUIT010000334.1:0-4118 GCF_056401735.1 Luteibacter sp. P4_D7_3 | reverse complement strand
GTGTAGATGCCACCGATCGAGAAGCGGTCCTGCGGTATGAGCGCCGTCCGGTTCCATTGGGCACGCCAGCTGCCGGTGTAGCGGAAGCGCTGCGCACCGACGGAAAACGGAATGGTCAGCTGGGCATCCGCCGTGATGAGCTGGGTACGCGCGGTGCCTTCGTTGAACAGCTCTTCCGGGGCATGCAACGCACGAAATGCGCCGGTACCCCGCCGGTAGGCCGCATCGGCGTCGAGGGTGGCCGTGCCGAAGAACTGCTTGTACGTCAGGCCCGCCTCCCAGCCGCCCTGGCGGCGACGCTGCACCAGCACCTCGGTGTCGTCGACGAAGTTGTTCGAATCACGCTCCCAGGCACGCACATACATGCCGGCCTTGATGCTGGCATTGCGATACAGCAGGCGGCTCAGCTTGATGTCGGCGTTATTGCTGGTACCGCTGTACACATAGTTGGCGGCGTAGCCAGCGACGGTCTGGTGATACGTGTAATCGCTGACCGTCGTGCCGATCAGCCAGTTGCCGTACGGCACGTCGTAGTGGAGCGTGGAACTGTGCGTGCCGCGGCCGCCGGGGTTGAACACGGCCTTGCCGACGTTGGCGTAGAAGAGGTCGTTCCAGGTGAGCAGGTTGTCCAGCGACAGTGTCGCCGTAGCTTGCAGCTTGCCCGTGCCCTTGCTCCCCGAATTATCCAGCGTGGCCGCGATGCGAGCCGGCGACGACTGCTTCCATACGATCAGCAGGTCGCTCTCGCCGGGACGGGCATCGCTGCCCTCGGCGGGCGCGATCTGGATGTCCGCGTCGACGGTCGGCACGCGCTTGAGGTTCTCCAGTCCCTGCTCGATATCCCGCAGGTTGAGGATGTCGCCGGGACGGGCAGCCAGTGCGGTATGCCACGAGGTGCCACGCGTGTGCGATGCAAAGCGGATCGCGTGGATGCGTCCGGGCACCACGGTCAGGGTCAGTACTCCCGCGTGCAGGTCCTGGCTCTTGGCCAGCACCCGCGTCGTGACGTAACCACGCGCGACGATGGCGTTCTGAACGCGCTTCATCACGATCGCGACGCCAGCCGACCCCAGGCAGCGGCCAACCGCCGGGTCGCCCGGCACATTGGCGGCATGGAGCGCCCACTGGAAGGCACTGCTCTGTTCGCCATCGAGGCGGATGGACCCAATGGGGAAGCACGGGGATTCGTCCACCGGAATGCGATCCGGCGCGGTCGGCGCCGGCCGTGCAAGGCGCACGTCGGGCGTGGCTTCTTGTTGCTCCTGAAGCGCTCGCTCGCGCTCCTGCTGACGCAGCAACTCCTGGGTAGGCGACTGCTGGGCGACGGCCGTCGGGCCAAACGCAATCGTCAAACCGATGACAAGCGTCAGCTTGCCGGCATCATGGCCTTTCATTCCCTGTTGCATCCCTGCTGAATTTTCAAAAGTACGCGTGCTGGTCCGTGCGTTACGCCACGCAAAACGTGCGGCATCCTAATGGACGATCACTGGACGAACAACACGCGTTTGTCGAATCACCCTATCGGCCATGGCCAGCGATTCTTTAGGCCCTGGAGATGGATCCCGAAAGGCATGACCACGCATCTCGTGGTATTTAGTTCCGATGCCACAGACCCCCGCGCCCAGCATCCAAGCCGCCCTCGCCGCTCTGGCAGGACGGGAATGTCGCGGCGCCGCTCGCGCCCTGGCCGACGTGAAGGACCGCCATCGCGGCATCCACGAGGCCCGAAAATCCCTACGGCGACTCAAGAGCCTACTTGCGCTCGGGGCGGAACCTTTCGCGAATCAACTGCCATCCCTCAATGAGCGGATCGGCAAACTGGCTACCGGACTGTCCCCGCTTCGCAATGCCCATGTAGCGGTACATACAGCGCAGACCCTGGCGGGCCCGGGACCCTCCGCCGAATGGCAGCAGGCTATCCACGCCCTGGAAAATCGCCGGGACGGCAGGCTCGCCGCGGCGCTGACCAAGGATCCGCGCTTTCTCAAGCGGCGCCACCAGGTTCGCGACCTCGCTGACGCTATCGAAGTCCTGCCCTGGAAGACGGTCACGCGTCGCGCGATCGAACAGGCCATTGCGTGCTCGGAGCAACGGGTCGCCCGTGCCGAGAAGCGGGTGCGCAAGGACGGCTCGGTCGCCAACCTGCACCGCTGGCGGCGGCGTGCAAGGCGCCTGCGCATGCAGCTGGAGTTCTGGCGCAAGGTGTTGAAAGCCACCGGTAAATCCGCCCATAAGCGCGGTCCGAAGGACAAGGCGGCGGTGCAGGCCATGACGAAACTCTCCGATGCCCTCGGCGCCAAGCAGGATCTGCGCGCGTTGCGCGCGACGTTGCGCACGCTGAAGGTCCCGCTTTCGCTGGATCCGCTGCTCGAACGCATCGCGCATGAGCTCAAGGCACGACGAAAGATCGGCTGATCGCGGCCGCGATGCCCTAAGATCGCCGGATGACCAACCTTTCCCCCGCCGCCACCACGGCCTTGATCGACGTACGTAAGGCCGCCCAGGCCATGAAGCAGGCCGCCACGGACACCGCGACGGTGGCTGATGAGCTGCGCCGCTACCAGAAGTTCGCAAAGCCCGGCCAGCCTTCGCCCCATCTCGTGCAGGTCCGGCAGAGCCAGGCGCGGGTGCGCCAGGCCGCCAACCACGCCAAGCAGTCGTTCCTCATGGCATCGACCACCTTCGTCCGCGAGGCAGCACTGAAGGTGCCGACGCGCCTCTCACTCGAGGCGTATGTCACGGCATGGCTCGCGGCGAATCCCGAAGCCTGAGCGCTTGAGCGCGGGCCCTGCAGCCATGGCTCAGGGCTTGGCCGGACCGTTGAGCGCCTGGATGACTTCCGGGTGCGACTTGGCAAGATCGAGGTCGCCAGCGAGCTTCTCTCCATGGATGGCCAGGAAACGGCAGCCGTCCAGGGGCGTGGTGCCGGCGTTCTCCCTCGCCGCGCTGTCCGACAGCGCCTGACGCACATCCGGTTCCGAGGAAGCGATCGTCGGCTGCAGTTTCGCCAACACCTTCGCCTCAGACAGACCGTGTGCCTGCAGGACCGCCAGGGCTTTGGCATAGGCTCCCGCATTTTCGTCGACAAAGGTGCTCACGAAGACGCGGACGTCGACCGCTTGCTTGTCGCACACCTGTTTGTAGGCCAGGCGATTGAACGTATAGAACGAAACGAAGTTCTTCGCCGCCTCGAATTGAGGATCGGCGGGTCCCTGGCTGGCCGGGGCGTCCGCGGCCCCTGCCACGGACATGGCGAAGCTTGCAATGAGACCGGCGACGGTCATGTTTAAACGAGACGGCATGCGTCACTGCTCCTGTGCCGGATCGGGTGCCGGGATCCGTCGCACGGTGACATATCCGGCGCTTCGCGCCTACCTGCCCTGCCGAAAATGTGGCTTTCGTTGTCATTACGGACAGCGCGACGAGACAAGACATTTTCAGGCAGCTGCCGCGACGCATCAAACCGCTTTGATGCGCGTTCGGCGCAACAGGCGCAAACGGCGCCCTGACGCCATTGCACCGCCGCATGGGGTGTTAAAACGCTCTTCACGTCGCATGTCACATTTCGTCACATTCCAAATAGACAACGTTGTCATCGAGGACTACATCAGACGCCACCAACCCAGGCAGGAGGCGTTCGATGTTCACGAAGACGACAAGCAAGCGATCCCATGCGTTGCTCGGTGGCTGCTCCGGTACGTTGGGGGTAGCGATTGCCCTCGCCCTTTCTTCCGGCGTGCCGATGCAGACGGCCCATGCCGCCGGCGCGTGCGCGGCGCCGTGGAATGCCGGCTCGGTCTATACGGGCGGGAGCACGGCTAGCGAAAACGGGGTGAACTACGGCGCCAACTGGTGGACCCAGGGCGACGACCCCGCGACCCACAGTGGCGCGAGTGGCTCAGGACAGCCCTGGACCTCGCAAGGCTCATGTACGGGCGGCGGCACCACACCCCCGCCTGTCGATCCGCCGCCGCCGACCAATCCGCCGCCGGCCGCAGGCGATCTGTTGTTCAGTCCGTACAAGGACATCACGATCAACCTCGACTGGAACACCAACATCATGTCGACGCTGGTCACCGGGACACGCATTCCGGTCGTCGGCAGCGGCAGCCTCGTCT
>NZ_JBFUIT010000333.1:0-4128 GCF_056401735.1 Luteibacter sp. P4_D7_3 | reverse complement strand
TCCCGATAATGCCCACGCACAAGGTCAGAAGCGCACAACTGGTGAGGCCTGCGATGAGCTTTGCGCGGATAGACAACCGACGAGGATCGAACATGGTGTTCCAGTCTGGAAGAGAACAGGACGCTGGCCGGAGATGGCGCTGGACGGGCGCATACCGTGGTCTTCGAGTCTTTCGCGGAAGTTTCAACTTGGCATGAAAATGCCGTTACATGGAAACGCAGGGGCGGTTTCTACAAATGCATCTTCCCTAATTACGTTTACCCGCCTCGGCGTCGATCAGCAGAGTGACCATGTGAACGAGATCGGCAGCAACGACATCGCTGCTCGCCCCCGGACCATTGCCCTGCGCTCCATCGATCAGATACATGATTCCACGGGCCATGCGCGAGGCGTCTGCAACACCAGCGTCCTCAAGAAGCCTTTCGATATGACGGAGACCGACCTGACGATGCCGCCTGATAACTACCCAGGCCGGGTGATCTGACGCCTGGAGTTCAGCGGCGACATTGACGAAGGGACAACCTCGGCTCGTCGCCGACGGTAGGCGTGTTGCCATGAAGCGCGTCCAACCCAGTATTTGCGCGAAGGGGTCATTGGTGTGGGTATCCGCCAACCACCTCCAGCGCTCTTCGCTCTTGGCCGCGACTGCGGAAAGCCAGCTCGCGACCAGATCATCTCGGCCCTCGTAATGACGATAGAGGGCCATCTTCGTCGTCCCCGCGGAGGCAACAATTTCATCCAGCGTCGCGGAATTGATGGATTGCCGGGCAAAGATGTCGCCGGCGGCGGCCAGTATTCGTTCTTTCGGAGAAGGCATGGGTCCAAGCATAGACGATACTATTGAGTATCGCCACGATACTCAATAGTATCGCTTCACCGCGACGCCGTCGCCTTGCTTCTGGAGCACGCGTGACATCCGATCTACGAGCCACCTACCCGTTGCTGACCGCCTACGCGCGCGGAACCTTCGCCACGCCGAATCGAATCGTCATGTCGCCCATGACACGAGGGCGCACGGACAACCCAGCCCGAGTTCCTTCATCCCTGGAAGCCGAGTATTACGCGCAGCGCGTGTCGGCGGGCCTGATCGTTACCGGTGGCACCTACGTCAGCGATCAGGCAGTAGGTGGGATTCGCGTCCCTGGGATTTTCACCAACGAGCAGGTCGACGGTTGGCGCGAGGTCGTCGACGCAGTGCATGCCCAAGGCGGCAGAATCTTCCTGCAACTGGCTCATTCCGGATCCATCTCCCATCCGGACCTTCTTGGCGGCGCACTCCCGGTGGCGCCCTCGGCCGTCGACCCAGTCCAACAGGCGTTCACCCCCGACGGCTTCAAGAAAACACTCACACCCCGTGCGCTGACCCGTTCCGATATCCGTACGCTGGTTGACGACTTCGCCCAGGCGGGACGCCGAGCTATGCAAGTGGGGTTCGACGGGGTGGAGTTGCACGCAGCCAATATCTATTTGCTACCTCAGTTTCTGAGTTCGCTGTTTAACCATCGGGACGACGACTATGGCGGCAGCCCTGCTAACCGCTCCCGGCTCATCTTAGAGATCATGCAGGCGCTTGCATCGACTTGGTCCGGTGATCGGATCGGTATCAAGCTGAGTCCCGGCCTGCATAACGTGGGATTGATACGGGCGAACGAGGACACGTTGCCGACGTACAACTATCTAATCGAGCAACTCGATCGACTCGGGCTGGCATACCTGCATCTCATGCGACCGATGACGGACGTGTCCGCTACTCCCGCCGCGATCCTGCAAGCATCAACGTACGACCATTTCCGGACGCTCTATCGCGGTACGTTGATAGCGAATGGCGGCTTTGACATCGCCTCTGCCAACGCGTTGATTGCTTCAGGAACCGTAGACCTCGTTTCCTTCGGCAGACACTTCATCGCAAATCCGGACCTGCCCGCGCGGGTAGCCGCAAATGAGATGCTCGCCCCTAGCGATTCCACAACGTATTACCAGGGCGGCGCGGAGGGATACACCACGTATCAGCCACTCGCCTCGGATCCGAATGGCCGGAACCTATCCGGCGAATCGGCTTAAAGCTCCGTTCGCAACTGTCGAAAGTATCCATGAGGAACGTGGCTACCGGCTTCCGCTGATCGGGCTGATCTCTCCACGCTTGCAGTGCCAGCCTCATCGCGCCGGTGGACACCATCGATCAAGACGTTCTGCGAACGCCTGCAAGCATTACGCGGCCATCTGGACCTGCTGATCAACAATGCGGCGGTCATGACACCACCTAAACGCCTGACCACTGCTGACGGTTTTGAGTTGCAGTTCGGCACGAACTACCTCGGCCACTTCGCCTTGACGGCATACCTGCTGCCACTGCTGCGCAAGAGCGACCAGCCACGCGTTGTCACGCTCTCGAGCGTGGCCGCAAGAAGCGGCACCATCGACTTCGACGATCTGCAGTCCGAACGAAGATATAAGCCTATGACAGCGTATGGTCAGTCGAAACTGGCCTGCCTGATGTTCGCCCAGGAACTGCAACGACGCAGTGACGCAGGGGCATTTCACGCACCGACCTATTGCCCAATGGCGCCGGAGCCTGGAGCGCTCCGGGCATCGCCCGGCGCTTCCTATGGTTCCTGTTTCAGCCAGCATCGCAAGGGGCGCTACCGACGCTCTTTGCCGGCACATCGCCTCACGCTCAGGGCGGCGCCTACTACGGCCCAGACCAAATCGGCGAAACACGTGGCTATCCATCGTTGGCAAAAATTCCCTCGCCGGCAGGGGATGCGAACGATGCGACGAGGCTGTGGATCGCTTCGGAGGCATTGACCGGCGCGACCTTTCCCCTGGACGATAACCAGAGGGTCGATCCAATCGATCCCCGTCATCCGCCCCATCCGCACATAGATCCCACGGATCACAACGCATAAGTACGTAGTTAATGCCGCCTGCGGCTGGCTCACCTCGCCTGTGGTCGTCACGTCATCGTCCACATGAACGGTCATGCTGCGTCGGACCTCGACAGGAAGACAAACAATGGCTGAGCCAGATGCGCGGTATGCGGTTGTCATCGAGTCGTACCACCGCCTGGCAGAAGGGGTCGCCGACTGCCTGCGACAGCGGGGCTACATCGTCGGCATTGCAAGCACACACGCGGGTGGGGCCGCCTGGGCCGCCAGTCGCGACCGGGTCGACTTCCTCGTCGCCTCGGCGCCTGCTCTCGGAGAAAACCCGGAAGGCACCTATCTGGCTGAGGCGCGTGCCGGCAATCCCGCCATCGCTATCCTGGTCATGACGTCAGACGCAGACGCAGATACGGGGCAGGTGCCGCGCGATGCCGTTCCGATCCAAAAGCCCTTCAGCTTTCTTGAGCTTGCCGATGCCATCAACCGGGCGACGGCTTCGGTAGCGCAGATGCCTTCCACCTTGGCGGTCGTCGACGAAACGCCTGATTGACTGCCGAAGCTCTGGATGGACGAACACCACGACGCCCTCCCAGATCTGAGCAGCACCCCGGTTTCGACGTCAATCACCCACCCTGCTCCCAACACATCCTGGCATGCGCCTGCGCCGAGCACTGCACCCCCATATGCATCAACGCCCCGATCGCTTCCAGCCCGTGCGCCACACGCTGACAGTCCACGGTATCGGATTCGTGGATGAAGTCGGCCAGTAACCGCGTCAGGCTACGTGCGTACTGAAGCCATTCGGTGGCTTCGTTCATCAGGTCGTGCGCCGTGGCTTCCGGATCGATGTGGTAGTGGAATCCGGGATGGCTGCTTTGCCCTTTTGCTGTGGTCATGACGAACTCCTTGMMTGCCGCCCTGCCCGCCTCATCCAGGTGCGGCACGCTACGCATCGCGCARCGTGCCGCGGATCAMACGGATKCGCGGGTTCATCGGCTGCCCGTGTCCGGGCGYCGTGCGGCTTGATTGACGAAGTGTGTTGCGGRGRCAGCCGCGYCYGTTCTCAGGTCACACGGCGACGTGCCGTGTTGCTCGGCCAAGAAAAAACTCAGGGAAACGGCTGGCGCCGCGGTTCTTCAACCGTGTCTGCGGGGAAGGCAGAGCGCCCGGTGACCGATGGGGGTGTCGCCGGGGGGATCCGACGGGCGAGCTCGTACCGTATGATCGGTGGTAGCCACTGATCTAC
>NZ_JBFUIT010000332.1:0-4177 GCF_056401735.1 Luteibacter sp. P4_D7_3 | reverse complement strand
CTTCCACCGAGCCGTCGTTGAAAACGGTGACGTCGATGGTTTTCGCATGGCCGGCGAGGGCTTCGTCGACCGAGTTGTCGATGACTTCCTGCGCCAGGTGGTTCGGTCGCGAGGTGTCGGTGTACATGCCAGGGCGGCGCTTGACCGGGTCAAGGCCGCTGAGGACTTCGATGTCTGCAGCGTTGTAACGAGTATTCATTAGGTATCGAGGCCGTTCGTAGCCGGGCAGGATGGGGTCAGGTCGCGTGGATGGTCAAGCCTGAGGCTAGTGGATATCACCCGGCGAGATTCCTGTAGGAGCCGATTCATCGGCGATCCCGCGGCAGCGGGCAAGGCTGCTGCGAGCACCCAATCGCCGATAAATCGGCTCCTACGCAGTCGTACGGGCAATCAGGGACTCACAGCGGCGCGCAGTGCCACTCGAGCCATTCGCGGTCGGCGCCGTCCAGCAACGGGGACAGGGCGCCGCGTACGGTGGCGTGATAGTCGTCCAGCCAGGCCCGCTCGGAGGGTTCGAGCAGCCGCGGTTCGAGCCCACGACGGTCGAACGGGCAAAGGGTGAGGGTCTCGAAGGCGAAGAAGTCGCCGAACTCGGTGCTGTCCGCCTGGGTCACGACGGCCAGGTTTTCGTGGCGGATACCGTAGCGGCCCGGCTTGTAGAGGCCGGGTTCGATCGAGGTGATCATGCCGGTCTCCAGAGGGACCAGTGCGACACCTGCTCTGGGAGCCCGGATGCCATGGGGGCCCTCATGCACATTGAGGAAGTAGCCCACGCCGTGACCCGTGCCGTGGCCGTAGTCCATGCCGGCCGCCCAGAGCGGCGCACGGGCAAGGGCATCGAGTTGCGGGCCGCTGGCGCCCTTAGGAAAGCGGGCGCGGGAGAGCGCGATCATGCCCTTGAGCACGAGTGTCGAGTCGCGTCGCTGCTCGTCGGTCACCGGCCCCAGCACGAGCACACGCGTGATGTCGGTGGTGCCGCCCAGGTACTGGCCGCCCGAGTCGATCAGAAGCAGTCCCTTGGCCGCAAGCGGGCTGAAGTGCGCCTCGGTCGCCCGGTAATGCGGGAGCGCGCCGTTGGCCTGGTACGCGGCGATCGTCGAGAAGCTTTCGCCGACGAAGCCGCTCTGTGAGGCACGGGCCTCGCGCACGATGGTGTCGACGTCGAGTTCGGTCAGTGGCTCACCAGCGGCCACGCCTGCTTCGATACGGCGGAACGCGTGTGCCAGTGCCGCGCCGTCGCGGCGCATGACGTCGCGGACATGGTCGAGCTCCTCGGTCGTCTTGCGCGCCTTCTGTGCCGTGGACGGGTGCCCGGTGCGAACCTGCCGCACCGTGGCCGGCAGGCCTTCCAGGACCGACACGACAACGCGGCTGGGATCCAGCATGAGCACGGCGTCGTCCGGAAGAGCGGCCATGGCGGAGGCCGCCGTGCCGTAGTCGGCGAGGCCGATGCCGTCCATGGCCAGTGCGTGCTTTACCTCGGCCGGCACTTTGGCGGCATCGACGAACAGGGTGGCCCTGTCGTCGTCGATGAGCAGGTGAGCCAGGAACACCGGGTTGTACTCGACGTCGGCGCCGCGGAGATTGGTCAGCCAGGCGATGTCGTCGAGGCTCGAGAGCAGATGGTGGCTGGCGCCCGCCCGACGCATGGCTGTGCGTACATGACGCAGTTTGTCCGCGCGGTCGACGACGGCGAATGGCGCCGCGTGGACGAAGAGGGGGGCGTCAGGCCGGCCGGGGCGTTCGGGCCAGATGGCGGCGGGCAGGTCGAGATCGGTACGCAGGGTGGCGCCGGCGGCGCCAAGCCGCCTGGCCAGGCTCTCTGCGCCCGAAACATCCAGGCTGTCGCCGGCGGCGGCGACCACGTCGCCCGGGCCGAGCTGGTCGGCCAGCCAGGCGATATGCTCGGGGGTGTGCGCCACCTTGAGTCGCATCAGGGGCAGTCCGCTGCCGGCAAGCTCCTGTTCTGCCTGGGAGAAATAACGGGAATCGGTCCACAGGCCACCACCGGCAGGGGTCACGACCAGGGTGCCGGCCGATCCGGTAAAGCCGGAGAGCCATTCCCGGGCCTGCCAGCGTGGCGGAAGGTATTCGGACAGGTGCGGGTCGGCGCTGGGGACGACGACGGCGGCAACGCCTTCGCGGGCCATGACGGCGCGAAGGGCTTCGAGACGGGCGGGGATGGGCTGGGCGGTCATTCCCTGATGGTAAAACGACAGCTCCGATTCGTGTAAAATACCGATTTCCAGCACTGGCTGCTCGCATGACTCCCCTGATTTTCGTCACCGGCGGTGTGGTGTCTTCCCTAGGGAAGGGCATCGCAGCGGCGTCGCTTGCCTCCATTCTCGAGGCGCGCGGTCTCTCCGTCACCATGATGAAGCTCGATCCGTACATCAACGTGGATCCGGGCACCATGAGTCCCTTCCAGCACGGTGAGGTCTATGTCACCGACGATGGTGCCGAGACCGACCTGGACCTGGGCCACTACGAGCGCTTCGTCCGCACCCGCCTCACCGGCAAGAATTCGATCACCGCCGGCAAGATTTACGAATCGGTCATCCGCAAGGAACGCCGCGGCGACTACCTCGGCGCGACGGTGCAGGTCATCCCGCACATCACCGACGAGATCAAGCATTCCATCCACGAGGCGACGCGCGGTTACGACGTGGCGCTGGTGGAAGTCGGCGGCACGGTGGGCGATATCGAATCGCTGCCCTTCCTCGAAGCCATCCGCCAGTTGCGCATCGAGCACGGCGCGGAGAAGTGCATGTTCGTGCACCTCACCCTGGTGCCGTATATCAAGGCCGCCGGCGAGATCAAGACCAAGCCCACCCAGCATTCGGTGAAGGAGCTGCGCTCGATCGGTATCCAGGCTGACGTGCTCCTGTGCCGCTGCGAAGAGCCGTTGCCGGACGCCGAGCGCCACAAGATCGCGCTGTTCACCAACGTGCCGAAGAACGCCGTCATCAGCACCATCGATGTCGACGTCATCTACAAGCTGCCGATGTGGTTGCACGAGCAGGGCCTGGACGATCTCGTCATCAAGCGCCTCGGCCTGGACGCTGGTCCGGCCGACCTCTCCAGCTGGATCCGCACGGTGGAAGCCGTCGAGCATCCGCGCGACGAAGTCAACGTGGCCATCGTCGGCAAGTACGTCGAACACAAGGATGCCTACAAGTCGCTCGCCGAAGCGCTGCGGCATGGTGGTATCAACCAGTCCGCCCGGGTGAACCTGCACTGGGTGGATTCCGAGGATGTGGAAGCGCGCGGCGCTCGCACGGTGCTCGGCGATGCCGACGCCATCCTCGTGCCGGGCGGCTTCGGCAAGCGCGGTTTCGAAGGCAAGATCCTCGCCGCCCAGTTCGCTCGTGAAACCGGCATCCCGTACTTCGGCATCTGCTACGGCATGCATGCCGCCGTGGTCGAGTTCGCGCGGAACACGGCCGGACTCAAGCAGGCGGATTCGAGCGAGAACGATCGCAACACCCCGGATCCCGTCATCGCGCTGATCACCGAATGGACAACCGCCACCGGCGAAACCGAGCAGCGCACCGAGCGTTCCGACCTCGGTGGCACGATGCGCCTGGGTGCGCAGGAATGCCGCCTCAAGGCCGGCACGCTGGCGCGTGAGCTCTACGGCGAAGACGTGGTGCGCGAGCGCCACCGTCACCGTTACGAGTTCAACAACCGTTATCGCCAGTCGTTCGAAGACCTCGGCATGGTCATCTCGGGCAAGTCGATGGACGATCTCCTGGTGGAAATCGTCGAGCTCCCGCGTCACGTGCATCCGTGGTTCCTTGGCTGCCAGGCGCATCCGGAATTCACCTCCACGCCGCGCGAAGGCCATCCGCTGTTCATTGGCTTCGTCCGCGCGGCCCGCGAGTACAAAGCCGTCCGTGACGGTGAGAAGCTCGCCATCCGTTCCGAGGAGTCCGCTGCATGAAGCTCTGTGGTTTCGAAGTCGGCCTCGACCAGCCGCTGTTCCTGATCGCCGGTCCGTGTGTCATCGAGTCGATGCAGCTCCAGCTCGATGTCGCCGGCAAGCTGAAGGAAATCACCGATCGCCTCGGCATCAACTTCATCTTCAAATCCAGCTTCGACAAGGCCAACCGCTCGTCCGGTGGCAGCTTCCGCGGCCCCGGCCTGGAAGAGGGCCTCAAGGTGCTCGACGCCGTAA
>NZ_JBFUIT010000331.1:0-4195 GCF_056401735.1 Luteibacter sp. P4_D7_3 | reverse complement strand
CATCCACAGGCGGGCCAGCGCGTACTCCAGGGCGAAGGTCGCGGGCTGGGTCAGTTCGGTGGCCTTCAGCGCGTCCGCGTCTGCGGCGAACATGCGCTCACGCAGGTCGAAGCCCAGTTCCCCGCGCAGCGCACTGGCGACGTCGTCGAGCGCCGCGCGAAAGACGGGTTCAGTTGCATGCAGTTCGCGACCCATGCCGGCGTACTGCGAGCCCTGGCCAGGGAAGAGGAAGACCATGCCCGGTGACGGCGTGATGCAGGTGCGGCACATCGCGGCGGCGGCGATGTCGCGCAGCTTGCCTACCGCGTCGTTGGTGGAGGTGGCGACGACATGGGTGCGCTGGACGAACGCCTTGCGACCACGGGCGAGCGTCCACGCGGTATCGGCGAGGTTGCCGTCCGGGTGCGCGGCGAGATGGTCGGCGAGTCGCGCGGCAGCGTTGCCCAGAGCCGTCGGCGTCCGTGCGGAAATCAATAGCAGCTGCGCACCACTGGCGACATCGGAAGGCACGCGCTCCGGCGCTTCCTCGAGAATCACATGGGCATTGGTGCCGCCGACGCCGAACGAACTGACACCGGCGCGCAGGGGACCTCCCGCCGTCTGCCAGGGGCGCAGCGAGTCGTTCACCACGAAGGGTGAATCGGCAAGGTTGAGGCGTGGATTGGCGGACGTGAAGTGCAGGGACGGCGGCAGGCGACGTTCGCACAGGGCCAGCGAGGTCTTGATCACGCTGGCCGCACCGGCGGCCATCACGAGGTGGCCGACATTGCTCTTCAGCGAGCCTAGCGCGCAGAAGCCCTTATCGGTCGTGCTCTGGCGGAAGGCCTGTGTCAGCCCCTCCAGCTCGATCGGGTCGCCTAGCGGCGTGGCTGTGCCATGTGCTTCGACGTAGGAAATGTCGCGCGGCGACACACCGGCATCGTCCAGCGCCATCGTGATGACGGCTGCCTGGCCGGCGGCGTTTGGCGCCGTAAAACTGGCCTTGACCCCGCCATCGTTGTTCACCGCGACGCCACGGATCACCGAGTAGATCGGGTCGCCATCGCGTAGCGCATCCGAAAGACGCTTCAGCAGGACCACGGCCGCACCGTCGCTGAACACCGTGCCCTGAGCATCGGCATCGAAGGTACGCGTGTGACCGTCGGGCGAAAGCATCGAGCCTTCCTGCGCGATGTAACCGCTGTTCGGTGGGCAGGAGATCGACGAGCCCCCGGCAAGTGCCATGCCGCAACGGCCGGCGCGCAAGGCGTCAAAAGCCTGAGCGATGGCAACGAGCGACGTGGAGCACGCGGTATTGAGACTGATCGCCGGGCCAGTGAGGTTGAGCTTGTGCGCGACGCGCGTAGCCAGGTAATCCTTCTCGTTGCCGAGCATCACCTGGAAGGCCCCGAGCTTGTCGATAAGGTCGGGCCGGCCACTGATGTGCTTCTGGAAATAGGTGGCGTTATGCATGCCGCCGAAGACGCCGACCGGCACGTCCTGCGCATCGGGAACGTAACCGCCGCGCTCGAGACATTCCCAGCACAGCTCCAGGAACAGTCGCTGCTGCGGATCCGTCAGCTCTGCTTCGCGCGGAGACATGCCGAAGAAGCCGGCGTCGAACTGTTCCACGTCGTCGATCACACCGCGCGCGGCGACATAGTCCGGATCGTCGCGATCGGCCTGGCTCACAGCCGGGTCGAGCTCCTCCGGCGCGAAGAAGCGGATCGACTCGCGACCATTGCAGAGGTTGTCCCAGAACGTCTCGACATCAGGCGCACCGGGGAAGCGGCCCGCCATGGCGATGATCGCCACCGGCTCGCCCACCGCCGGCGCGCCACCCGACAAGCGTCCTGCCAACGCCTGGCGGGTGGCGCGCCCTTCGATCGTGGCCGCCACGGCGGCCGGGGTCGGCTCGGCGAAGAAGCCGACCAGGGAGGGAGTCGGCGACAGCTCTTCATGCACGCGAGTCATGGCACGCGTCGCAAGAAGGGAGCTGCCGCCGAGGTCAAAGAAATTGTCGTCGCGGCCAACCGTGTCCAGGCCGAGTGTCGCGGCGAAGATGGCGCAGAGGCGCGTTTCCACGTCGCCTCGCGGTGCCACGAAGGGCGCCGCCAGTTCAGGGCGCGCGTTGCTCGGCGCGGGCAGGGCGCGGCGATCGAGCTTGCCGTTGTCGTTGACCGGGAGGGCGTCGAGACGCACCCAGGCCACCGGGAGCATGTAGTCGGGAAGGGTCAGGGCGAGGGCATCGCGCAGGCTGCGGGCGGTAACGCCGTCCTCGTGGCTTACGTAGTAAGCGACAAGGCGCTTTTCGCCGGGTGTGTCTTCACGCGCGATCACGGCCGCCGCGGCGACGCCGGGCAGGGCGCGAAGCACGATGTCGATCTCGCCGGTCTCGATGCGATAACCGCGGATCTTCACCTGTCCGTCGACGCGACCGACGAAACCAAGGTTGCCGTCGGGCAGCCAGTGCACGAGGTCGCCTGTGCGATAACGGGTGCCGCCAGCGACGAAGCGCTCAGCGGTGAGTTCAGGGCGGTTGAGGTAGCCACGTGCGACGCCGTTGCCACCGATGTAGAGCTCACCGACGGTGCCGGGTTCGACTTCGTTGCCTGTCTCATCGAGCACATCGAGCACATGCAGCGACGTCTCGCCGATCGGCGTACCGATGGGAATCGCGCGAAGTTCGTCGGGCAGTTCACGTGGAATGCGATACGTCGTCGCGAACGTCGTGCATTCGGTCGGACCGTAACCATTGATGAGCTGGGTTGCCGGGAGCGCGGAATACGCCTTGCGCACATGCGGCACGGAAAGCGCTTCGCCGCCGGTGAGTACGACACGCAGGCCGGAAAGATTGCTCGCATCATCGTCGACGATGGCATTGAACAGCGCAGCGGTGAGCCACGCTACTTCGGCGCCATGGCGTTCGACAGTGCGCGCGATGCCGCAGCCCGTGGGAACCCGCTCGCCGTAGACGACGCAGGTGCCGCCATTGAGCAACGGACCGAAGATCTCGAACGTGGAAGCATCGAAGCCGAGCGGCGCGGCATGCAGCACCTTCGGCGCATCGAAGTCGATGTAATCCGAACGCAGCACCAGGCGAAGGATGGCGACATGACGAATCTCGACGCCCTTAGGCGTACCGGTCGACCCGGACGTATACATCGCATAAGCAAGATCGGCCCCCTCACCCCCCTGTAGGAGCCGCTTCAGCGGCGAAGGGCGCTCGCCACTAGCCGTCTCCAGCTCCGGAACCGTAAAGAGAGGAATCTCATCACTGAGAACTTCCAGCCCTTCGTCAGCGACAATGGCCGCCACATCCGCATCCCGCAGCGCAAACGCCACGCGCTCAACGGGCCACCGCGTATCGATCGGCAGATAGGCTGCACCGGCTTTCAGTACACCGAACACGGCAACGATCGCCTCGACGGAACGCTCCATCAGCAGTGCGACATAGCTACCCGGCTCCACACCGGCCGCCACCAGGCCTGCCGCGATGCGATCGCTGCGGGCGTCCAGTTCGGCATAGGTCAGGGTCGACGCGTCCGACGCGATGGCGATCCGCTCCGGATAGGTGCGAGCCACCGAGGCGAAGCGTCCGTGGACGGTGTCGGCGCCGTGCTGGCTGCTGGATGGTGCGTCATTCATCGTATGGCCTCGTACCCGTTGGGAGAGCGCGAAGGCATAGGCCAAATGGACGAGGCGGCAACAGCGAACCCATGCGAGGCGCTGAATGCGTCGCAAAAGCTTGCCGTGGTGCCCCTGTCATCCCTCATCCACCGTGCCGTGCCTTCGGCTTTCATGCGATCCCCCGTCACGCGTCAGGGACGGTGTGTCCCTTTCGCGTCTGTGGAATCTTTATAGCCCGCGGGTCAGGGGCGGCATATACAACTGGCGTGCTAGCCGGGGTGGGCAAATGGCTGAGGGGCGAAGGCGAAGGTGCCGGCATCAAGGTCGTTCAGGTCGTCGTAGCCCAGGCCGCCGTCGATCGTGGTGCTGATGGAGGCGGGCGGGACTCTCTGCTGAATCGTGTCGGTTGTCATGGTTGCCGTTCCTTGGCTTACGTCGGGCGCATGCCTTCAGTCGTAGGTGAGTCGGATGTTGTCGATCCCCATGTAGTCGTGCCCTCGGGCTTGATGGAACGAAACAGTGCGGATAAGCCCCTCGTCACGCAAATGATATGCGGCGGATTGACACCGAGCCGGGCTTATCGTTG
>NZ_JBFUIT010000330.1:0-4200 GCF_056401735.1 Luteibacter sp. P4_D7_3 | reverse complement strand
GGCCAACTACGGAGTGCGCGACACGCGCAGCCAGGCGGCGGGCTATCCTCTCGAAAGCGGTTCTGGACGCACCAGCGACCTGACTATCGATGCGGGCAACGCGTACAACCCGTTCCCAGGCTACGACACCGACTTCTTCCGCCGCACGACGGAACTGCCGCGTATCAGCTGGGCGAAGAGCAAGGCCTTCCACGTCGATGCCGGCGCCGAAGGCAGCTTCCTCTGGAATGACCGCACGTGGAACTGGGACGTCACCTACGGATATTCCGAGGCGCGCGACAGCCGCACCGATAGCGGCAATATCAATCTGGTCAATGCCGCCAAAGCGCTGGGACCGACGTCGGTCGTCAACGGGAACGTCGTCTGCGCCAATGCTGCGGATCGCGCGGCTGGCTGCGTGCCGTGGAACATCCTTGCCGGTCCCGGCGGCACGCCGGATGCCGTGTGGAACTACGTGCAATCCACGACCACCGCCCGCCAGGTGACGAGGACCAACGACGTCGTCGCCAACCTGACCGGCGGCGTGTTCGACCTGCCCGCCGGCACGGTTCGCGTGGCCGGTGGTCTCGAGCATCGCACCGAGAACGGACGCTACGTGCCCGATCCCGCCGACTCCGCCGGCCTGACTACCCAACTGGCCAGCAATCCGACGAACGGCGGCTACATCGTCAACGAGGCCTACCTCGAACTCGACGTGCCGCTGCTGGCCGACCTGCCCTTCGCACGGGAACTGGCGGTGAACGCGTCATCGCGCTATTCGCACTACTCGGCCTTCGGCGGTCGCACCAACAACAAGTACAGCTTCCGCTGGAAGCCGTTCGACGATCTGCTCTTGCGCGGTACGTATGCCGAAGGTTTCCGCGCACCAACGGTGGCGGATCTTTACGCGGGTTCGAGCGAAAGTTTCGAAAGCTTCCTCGACCCTTGCGACAGCGCCTTTGGTGCCGCCGCGTCCGATGCAGGCGTGCGTGGCCGCTGCGCCGCGGCAGGCGTACCCGCGAACTATCGGCAGATCGACCAGTCGGGCGCGCAAGTCAACTCCGCCACCGGTGGCCAGAATCCCGTGGCTTTCCGCACGGGCGCCAATCCCGCGCTGAAGCCGGAATCGTCGATTACGCGCACCGCCGGCTTGGTGTACAGCCCCGGCTACCTCGATGGCCTCGATGTCACGCTCGACTATTACAAGGTCGACATCCGCGATGTCATCACGCCGATCCTTGCCGGCGACATTCTCAACTTCTGCTACGTGCGGAACGATCCGACGTATTGCGGACGCTTCACGCGTGCGGCCGACGGCCATATCACCTCGCTGGACGAAAGCCTGGCCAACCTAGGCACGTTGCGTACCGAAGGCTACGATCTCGGCGCGCATTACCGTTTCCCGGAAACACGCTACGGCGAGTTCACCCTGCTCTCGGATAGCACCTATCTGAAGGACTACACGCAATCGAGCAGCCCCGGTTCACCGCCACGCCAGCTGGCCGGCTACATGAACGGCGTGCAGGGCCTGTATCGCGTCCGCTCGAACCTCTCGCTCGACTGGTCGTGGAGGCGCTTCGGTGCGACGTGGACCGTACGCTACTTCGACGGCCTGAAAGACTCGTGCTGGTCGTCCACGGTCGAGTGCAATCGTCCGAATGAACTCAACGCGATCACTGGCGTCACCGGCGTGAGCCGCAAGGGCTCGGTCGCCTTCCACGATGCGCAGCTGCGCTGGCAGGCCCCCTGGAACGGCAACTTCCGTGTCGGCATCAATAACGTCTTCGCGCGCAAGGGACCGCTCTACTACAACGTATCCAGCGCCGGCGGCGGCAGCCCCCCGTACAATCCCGCGTTCGACATCGACCGGTATTTCTACGTCGGCTACCAGCAAAAGTTCTGAAGCATTGCGTTGTCAGCTGAAGAAACGTGGCGCTGAATCGGCAAGCGCTACCTCACCACGGCGAAACTCAAGGCAATGAGTTCGTGGCCAGAGATCTTCGCCCCATTGCCTTGCAGCGCACCAGCTGAAACCATTTACGTCGAGCACATGGCCAAGGAGTGAGGCAAATGTCAATGCAGCCGACCGTCAACGCGCTTGTCATCGGTCCAAAGGGAGGTGGCATCAGCTACCTGATGGGATCGCTACTTCGAGCCAGCGATCCTTCACAGATTGAATCTGGTGCGAGCGGCGCTGCGGCCTCATGGGATGCTTTGCAGACGTGGAATGGGTCGATCTCTTGCGGAAGCTTGGCGCTTCCAACATGCAACCTCAACGCATTTCATACTGATGCGATCCCTTCCGAAGGCACATTCCCCTCGAAAATCGACTCGATCCTCGTAGTCATTCCTGCAGCGTACGGCGAGTTCGAAGGCTGTCTATCGTCAAAAGGTGCGGTGCGGCAGCTGATCTCGTACGCGCACGATAACCTCGGAGCTACCCGATGCGTGCTCGCCATTACGAAGATGGACTGTACCGAGCCTCCTTTCAGCATGGAAAGGTTTACCGAGATTAAGGGCCAGACGCTGCATTACGTTGCCAGATCGAAGTTCAATGCGAACGAAGTTCCGACGGTGCCTGTCGCGCCTGCAGATCCGAACTATTCGAATGTCGTCGAAGCATCGGCAGCGATGAGGGCATACAAGGGTTGGAACCTTCTGAGCGGCTCTAATGGATTGACGCTGCTGAATGCGCTGGAATTCTTAGCGCTTCCATGAGCACTAAGGCACCAGCGCCAACGGCGAAACAATATCCGCCCCTTCGCTACGAACAGGCGCGCCATTCGTGTTCTGCCCCACCGCGATCAACCACTGGCCGTGCTGCTTGCGCGCGAGAAACATCATGATGCCGGAACGGGGCGGGATCGCCCGGCCCGCGTCGTCGGTGGCGCCGGTGATCTGCCAGGTGTAATGCACGGAGGCAAGATCCGGCCCCAGAAAACGCACGTTGGTACCGATGACGCGGTTGACCGAGTCGCGGAAGCGCGTACCGAGAATGCGCGTGTGATACGTCTCGAAATCCTTCTGCCCCCGCATCCACTTGCCGTCGACCGTGACGAAATCGACCTCACGCTCGGTGAGAACGGTGAGGCCGTGACCGTCGTGCCGATTCCAGGCATCGATGAAAGCCTGGGGTAGTGCCGTGAGAGCGGCTTCGTCGTTGCCGGACTGGGCCTGCGCCAGCGACGGTCCGAGCAACAGGATGAGCAGGAGCAGGAAGGTCTTCATGCGTCGCACCGGACGGGGATGACTCGTCAAGCGTGCTACGGGAAGAGCCTCCAGACCATTCCCCGAAGGGCGTATGCCTCCCGCGCCCCCAGTGCGTAACGCCAGGGTTACAGCACCAGTGGTCGGTCGGGCAGCTCGTTTTCGCGCGAACGACCGTCGGCAGGGAAATGCCGGGTCAGTAACGCACCGGCGTCGGCGACGCCGATCTGCACGCCTTCGCGAAAACGGCCCTGGGCGAACGCGTCGCGCATATGGACGGTGATGGCTTCCCATTCCGCCTGCGTGACGGCCCGCGCGATGCCGCGGTCCGCGATGATTTCGATGCGATGCTCGGCAAGCAACACGTACAGCAAGACACCACAGTTATCTTCAGTGTCCCAGACGCGCAGATGAGCGAACAGCATCGCCGCGCGGTCGCGGGCCGTGACGCCAGACGCGACAGCGGAGAACGGCAGGCGCGATTCGATCGCGACGCGTAATTCGCCCCGGTGTGTGGTTTCTCCCGACGAAACCGTGCCCGCAATCGCGTCGAGGGTGTCCGACCCGAACTGCCGACCCATCTGGAACCAGGCACCGAACAGATTGGCGACGATCCGTTGCATGTCCATCAATAGCTCCCCGACGCGCCGCCACCACCGAAGCTGCCGCCGCCTCCGCTGAAGCCGCCGCCTCCCCCACCGCCACCGAAGCCGCCACCACCAAAACCGCCACCGCCGCCGAAGCCACCAAAGCCGCCCCAGCCACCGCCACCGATGGAGCGGCCCGCACCACCCGGAATCGCCATGAACAGGGCGCCAGCGACGAGGCCGATAACCCCGCCAAACACCGAGCTCATGATCAGCCACGCCAGTCCGCCCGTGACGGCACCACCGATGGGCATACGCGCCCACAGCGGTGCACGGCCGAGGATGCCGCGAAGGAAAAGCACGCCGAAGATCAGCGGCAGGAACAGGTTGCCACCGCCGTGTCGGCGCTCATGGGCTTCGTCGGGAT
>NZ_JBFUIT010000329.1:0-4204 GCF_056401735.1 Luteibacter sp. P4_D7_3 | reverse complement strand
GCATTGAACCTTACGGTAAGGACGTCGAAGGCGCCCTCCAGGACATAATGTGGAACGCCGGAAGTTCCCCCTATCTCCACAACGCAATGAACAGCGGCCGCCCGTTCGTGGCCTTCGTCGAGAATGCGCCCCTGGGACGAGGCTTCAGCACCTTCGAACTACCTACAGCGCAGCAGTATCCCGAAGCCGTGACAAACGGTTATCCCATGCGCTCCTTCGGTCCCGACCCACTGGCGTTCGCCAGCAAGTCGGCGGCTGAATTCCAGCAGCTCGAGAAGTCCCTGGCGGAATCCGCGAGTGTCAACGGCGCGCATCTGGTCAGCGTGGGCGACCTTCGCGCGAAGGTCTACGTGGCCTCGGGATATAACGCGGCTAACCAATCCGTATTCGGCCATTCCCTCACCGAGTTCAAACAACTCACCGCCGACCAAATGACCTCGGCGAGCAACGCTTGGTCCCTGCAGGAGGCGGCACGGCTGTCCGGGGCCAGTGCGAGCGCGGCAAAGCMTGTCGAGCATTCCTCGCCCGTCATGGAGCGTCAGGCACCTCGCGGGCCGCCCTCCCTGGAGAGCGTCAAGGAATCGCAAGGGCTCGAGAGAGAGACGGCGTTCGCGGGACGAGCCGGCCCAAGCTTGGCAGCCAGGGGCCTGGAGGTGGCAGGTGTCGCTGCAGTCGCCTATGACGCGGCTAACACCGCCAGCAAGACCTCCGACTTGCTTCACGCAGGTAACGTCACGGGCGGGCAATCCGAGCTGGTTCACTTCGCCGGCCGGAATCTGGGCATGGTGGCGGGTGCCGAAGCGGTCGGCGGCGCAGCGGCGCTGGCGGGTGTCGAGTCCGGTCCTGGCTTGGTTGTGTTTGGCGCTGTGGGCGCCATAGGTGGCGCCGTCGCCGGCGACAAGATCGCCAACGCGATCGACAACCATCGGATCTATAACCAGGCCGACGCGAGCGGGAAGAATTGGCACTACGACCCTGCGCACCCTGACAGCGGTTGGACCCACACCGAGACGGTGATGAAGACCGCGGCCAACGGTGCGCCGTATTTCGGTCGCGAGCAGCACGTTGCCGATGCGTCCTTAACGAATACGCTCAATTACAAGGCTTCGTGCACGGCTGTGGATCTGGCGCTGGCACACAACAACACGCCGGCCGATCCCTATGCTCAGCGCCCGGGCCCGCACGATACCGCGAGCGTCGTGGATGCGCCGTGGGTACGTGACCCTCAGACCCACGCATGGTCCCGCCATGTCACCGATCAGGTGCTCGAACACGGGATGACGAGTTCGCACACCGAGACGGCCACGCCGACACGCGCCGCGGAGCTGGAGCAGTCAGCGAAGGCGACGATCGCGGCCAATCTCGCGGACTCACCTCGCGGCATCGCCCAGCACTATGCGGACGCGTACGAGCGGAACGGATGGCAAGCGCAGGGACCCATGCCCGACTCTGTCACCCATGCGCTGAAGCAGCCTGAAACTATACGGGACGCGTCGGACGGCCATGCTTACACCCAGGGCGCCGATGGTCATTGGCGTACGCCCGGCATGATCTATGGGACCAATGAGGCCAAGGGCAATGTGCGTGACGAGCTGGAGGCCACGAAGTCGGCCGCTGTCATGCTCAACCATGCCGCCCATCCCGACCACGCGCTGTTTCGTCAGGCCGAAACGCACGTGCACGCGTTGGACGCCAAACACGGCCGAACGCCGGACCAGGGTAGCGAGAACCTGGCCGCCGCGTTGACCGTCGCGGCGAAGCAGGGCGGTTTGAGGAAGATCGATACGCTGGCCTTGAGTGACGACGGCTCTCAGGTGTTTGTCGCGGACGTGATCATTCCCAAGACCCTGAACAACGTCGCGAGCGTTGACACCGTACCGGCGATACAGACGCCGGTAGAGCAGAGCAGCCAGAAAATCGATGAGGTCAACGTCGATCTGTCCGCGCAGGCGCAGACACAGAATCATCAGCACGCGGTGAGCCAGCAGCACGGGCATAGCATGCCTGGCAGGTGAGGCCAGGCATCTACCGGCGTCCTGTGGCTCAACGCGGCTGCTAGATCCAGGTGATGAGCGGGCGCTGGATAAGGCGGAAGACTATCTGCAGAGGTTTGAGTATGGGACGTATGGGCTTCATCTCACCGTTTGGAACTGCTCGGCAGGTCCTTTGGCGGTCGACGGGGGGCGCTCCTTGGGGACAACACATGCTTAAGGCTCGCCTTGCGCTGCTGGAGCGAAGTAGTGACGCAATCCATCGCGTTGATACGCAACGCGGAACAAGACATCCGTCCACTCAGCCGCTCTAGACAAGAGGTTCAAACACTACGATGAACGTCCTCCGCCACGTGAAACTCCGGTCAGTCATTCTCGTAGCGCTATTGTCTTCGACTCCGCTAGGAGCCTGCATCGCTGCGTCAACAAATCAGGAATTGCAGAAGCTCGAAGAAGCGGATCAGTCGGACCGCGCTGCCGGCTCCAACAAGATTGACTGGACCGTCGTCGGAAAGCGCGATGCCGCTCGCAAGGCCCGCGCGACCGAAATTCTCAAAGCCGGCGACGTGCGCACCGCCGACGATTATTTCAACGCTGCCCTCATTTTCCAGCATGGCGATGCGGTCGAGGATACGGAGTTGGCGTTGGCGCTGGCCACGACGGCCACTCGCCTCGACAGCTCAAAGAAGGATGCGAAGGTGCTGACAGCACAGGCGTGGGATCGGATTTTGGTCAAGCGCGGCAAGCCACAGTGGTATGGAACCCAGTTCTTCAAGGACACGTCCACTGGCAAATGGGAAATGTCACCGATGGACCCGACCGCCGTCACCGAGGCCCAGCGCGAGGCGTTGGGCATCCCGACGCTTGCCGAAACGAAGGCGCATCTCGATGCCCTGAACGCGAAATCGTCGAATGCGCCAGTCGTAAGCCCCGTCCTGTAATACCCACTTGCACTGGGCATGTATGCCGGTGCGCACGAGCTATCCGCTTTCGCAGACTGGTCTCATGGCGTCACCGGGCGCGGGCGAGATCGACCACCCCCCAACCATGGCGCAGGGACTTCACCGAATTCGCCCATCGCTCACCCGTCGGACATGGCACCGTGACGCAACGATGCCGGTCCAAGGGGTCACGCGAAGATGGAGTCAACGTTCGCCACGCGTAGCAGGCTTCTTCTCCTCGTCGTGGCAATGACTGCAGCCTCGGCCGGTTGCACGGTACCGATGGGCACCTTGCGCCCCGTTCGCGCATCGCCCGTCGATGTCATGTCCATTCCCACAGTGGACGCCCGCGCGCTTTATCGCATCCGTGATTTTGACTGGTTTCGACTCGACTTTGACTCCGACACTGACTACGCGCGTGTCATCCGACGGCGAGAGCTGAATGTCTACGTCCGCCTGCGCTGGTGCGGTGACGGACTGCCAGGGCGGGAGCTAACGACGGCACGGCTGTTCGGCGACGATGGGCGGGTTAGTGCTTCGAGCCGCCTGCTGCCCGTGTCCGGCTCTCCGCCCGGGAGCTCCGTCGTATTCCGGTACCACACGTACGTTCTCGTCCATGTCCCGCGAGGCCCGGTGATGCCGGCAGGCTCACCGGATCAGGGTGGGGATTACGACCTCCGCCAACCGGCTGATGACCTTTGCGTGTCGGTCGGGGGCGGGGACATGGTGGGTAATCATGGGGAGTCGAAGCCAGCCGTATACTCCGCAGAAGTCGTCCGGGGTGTCTTTTCCCATTTACAGGCAAGCGGAAAGTAATCATGTCCAGAATGATCGCCATCGCAGCGCTTGTCCTTTCGATGGCTGTCTTTGCCGGCCAGGTATTCCTTTTTACGAACACCGATGAGCAGGTTATCTGCGGGGTCGCAGGGATCCTCGTGTACGGATTGGCCGTGGCTAAGGCGACACTCCCCGTGTTGCGGTCACCACGCGTGGTTGCTGTTGGCTGGGCAGTGGTCTCGGGCGTGATCTTGGGAATGCTCCCTCCGCGCTTGCGCCTCGGCGGAGCCTTAGACAGCTTCGTGTTGTTCTTTCCTTTGGTCCATGCTTTGGCGCTGGCGGGTTACTTTTTTTTAGGCCGCACCAGTCGGTTGTCTGATCCGCGATCAGCGCCCTGATCGCATTGATCTATGCGGCGCGCCTGCCAAGCACCGCCCACGCCACGATGATGAGAACCACGATGGCGCCCAGGATCCACCAGGTCCTGCGTTGCCC
>NZ_JBFUIT010000328.1:0-4276 GCF_056401735.1 Luteibacter sp. P4_D7_3 | reverse complement strand
CAGAGGCATCGGTTGTCGGTCGGCAGCTGAAAGGGGCCGAGCGGACCCATGGGCGGGGTGAGTGGCCGCTATCGACCCATGCGGGCAAACAACGCCTCGCGATACCGTCGACTGAGGCGGAGCGTGCGGCCGTCGCGAAGATGGATGTCGTAATCGCCTTTGAAGAGGGGCGTAAGCGATCCGACCGAACCCAGATTCACCGCCGTCGACCGATGTATCCGCACGAAGCGCTGCTCACCCAACTGCGAAAGCAAGTCCTGCAGTGTCCTGCGCAGCAGGTAGGTGCGGGAAGCCGTATGCACATGAACGTAGTTGTCGTCCGCTTCGAGCCATTCAATGGAAGCCGCGTCGATCAGCTGTAGCCGGTCACCATCGGGCACCAGAAGGCGCTCGCAGCGCGGTGTCTGTGCGCGCCCCATCGTCACCGCCGTTGCGCCGGATTCGTGAGAGTTCAGCCGTTCCCGAACGCGTTGCACGGTACGCACGAAGCGATCCCGATCGTAAGGCTTGAGCAGGTAGTCGATCGCGTTGAGGTCAAACGCCTTGGCCGCATGGGCGTCGAATGCGGTGACAAACACGATCAGCGGAGCGCTCGATGGCTCGAGCTGCGCCGCGACATCGAGCCCCGAAAGCGTCGGCATCTGGACATCGAGGAAGGCAACATCGGGACGAAGTTGTTCGATACACCGCGCTGCCGACAGTCCGTCTTCAGTCGATCCGACCACCGTGATGTCCGCTTGCTCAGAAAGCCAGCGTTCGAGTTTCTCGCGTGCCGGGGCCTCGTCGTCGGCGACCACGACGCGGATCATCGGACCGCGCCCGCCAGGGGTATCGAGACGCGCGCAGCCACGCCGTCGCCCTCGTTGCGCACGTCCAGGGAAGCCGCCTCGCCGTAGATGATGCTCAGTCGTTCCCTGCAATTGCGGTATCCCACCCCGTCATGGTGGCCGGGCGCTAGCAAGGAGCCCGAGTTGCTCACGACGATGTGCAGCGCGCCCTCTGCGCGCCGGACTCGAATGCCGATGCGCACCGGCGCCACCGTGCGTTCGACGCCGTGCTTGAACACATTCTCGAGCAAGGGCTGCAACAGGAGTGCCGGAACGGACACGTCGATGAGCGTCGGATCCGTCTCCCAGTTGAGCGTCACACGGTCGCGGAATCGCTCGCGCATGACATCCGTGTAGAGCGCCAAGGTGCGAAGTTCCTCCGCGAGCGGCGTCATCTCGTTCTCCGTCGTCCGAAGACTGATGCGCAGCAAGTCTCCGAGGGTCGCGACCAGACGGTCGGCCCGCGCCACGTCGGTCTGCATCAAGGCAGACACGGTGTTGAGCGCGTTGAACAGGAAATGCGGACGCAGCTGCCCCTGGAGTTGCGCGAGCTGCGCCTCGGTCAGTGCTTTCTGCGTCTGCAACAGACGGTGTCGCTGGAGTTGCCACTGCCCATAGGAATCGATCCCGAACAGGATCCCGAGCCACAGTCCGGTAAACAGCGTCAGCTTGACGCTTTCGTAGGCAAGCACGAAGCCCCAGCCCGAGTGCTCGTAGGTACGGCCCATCACGGCGTAAACGCCATGCCGTATCCCATATGCCCCGGCAATGAACGTGACGATGATCAGGGGAAGCCACCGCAGGTAGCTGGCTAACCAGGTCAGGGGCTGGTTCAGCAGCGGTGCGTAGCGGCCGCGAACCCGGACGGCGAGCCACATCCATCCTGTCGCGATCAGTGCGGAACTTCCCTCCCACAGCACAGGCTCCCACCAGCGGGTGAGCGGATTGCGTGAGGCGTCCTGGAGGGCGGACGTGATCATGAGTAACCAGAATGCCGTCCAGATCACGGACAAGGCCGCCAGCGGAAGCGTGGCACCGTGATCGGGCTGGGCGCCTGCCGGCGCCGGGCGAGTGGACAGGTTCGTCATGATGCGGGAGTGTACCGACGCCCGTGGCGACGGGCGTCGACTATGTGGCAAGCGGGACATGTAAGGGGTGAGTGGCCACCGCCGCGACACACGGCCACCGCCCCGAAAGTGCCTCATTTCAGCCACGGCGTGAGCCGCTCGCCCCGCAACCATGGGCGTCCGTTACTCCTGGGAATGCGTACCGATGATGATGCAACTGCTCCGTGGGATGGTCCTGTCGTTGGCGGTGGGCGCCGCCTTTGCCGCACCGGCCGATACGAGTCTGAAGGCCTCGCTTGATCACGTGGCGAAGGAAGCGCGCCCCGGCACGCTTGGCATCATCGTCATGGATCCGGCCAGCCGGAAGACCATCAAGGTGAATGATGGCCGCGGCTACCTGATGATGAGCGCCTTCAAGGCGCCCATTGCCGCCGCGGTGCTCGCTCGCGTCGACAGTGGCGCGATCAGGCTCGACCAGAAAGTGCATCTGGTGCCGGCGGACATCGTGCCGGGTTCGGCGGTTCCGTCCCTTGGCAAACGGCTGGAGGCGGGTCCGGTCGATGTCTCCGTCGAAGAGCTGCTTCGAGCCGCCGTGACGCAGAGCGACAACACGGCCGTCGACGCATTGCTCAATCTCCTGGGAGGTGGTGGCGTCGCCACCCGGTTCCTCGAGAGCAAGGGCGTCCATGGCATGCGCATCGACATGGGCGAGCGCGAGCTGAGCCGGATGTTGAACGGAAGGAAGCCCGGTGAGCAGCCCCTCGCCGGCGAGTCCGACGAGGCCGCCGATGCGCGTGTGAAGAGGGGCTTCGAGGCGGTATTGGCCAGCAAGGTGAACACGACGACGCTCGATGGCGCGGTGGCTTTCCTCGACAAACTCCAGTCGGGTGCACTTGTCTCGCCGTCCTCCACCAACATGTTGCTGGGCATGATGACGGCGCAGGTCATTCCCAACCGGCTTCGTGCCGGGTTGCCCGCCGGATTCCAGTTGGCCGACAAGACGGGCACCGCCCGTACCTATAGCGATCGCCTGGGTGCCTGGAACGACATGGGTATCGTGACGGCGCCTGATGGCCGCCGCAGGATGGTTGCGGTCTTCCTGAGCGACTCCCCTGCCAGCCCGGAGCAGGCCGATGCATGGTTCGCCGGGATCGGGCGGTTGGTGGCTACGTCGATGCAGTGAGGGGCCCGCGGCGCCCTGTCATGACGAGTTGATATAGTCAGGGCGTCATTCCTTCCGGGATCCACCATGAAAGTCCAACGCACATCCCACACGATCCTGGCAAGTTGCTTGGTCGCCTTTATTGGGGGCGCCAGCGCCCAAGATGCGCCAGCAAAGCCATCTGCCATCGAGGCCTTCGGCAAGGGCGTGCAGATCTACACGTGCAAGGCGGCCGCAGCAACTTACGCATGGACACTGAAAGCGCCCGAAGCGACGTTGAGCGACGCGAAGGGCAACATCATCGGCAAGCACTTCGCAGGGCCGAGTTGGCAGGCGAACGATGGCAGCACGGTCGTCGGCGAAGCGCTGAACGCGTCGCCTTCGCCGGATGCCGGCGCCATACCGTGGATCGTTCTTCATGCGAAGTCGCAGACGGGCAACGGCGTGATGAGCAAGGTCGCGTATGTCGTGCGTACCCGCACCGAAGGCGGAGTGGCACCCGCCACGGGTTGTGACGCCGGCCACGTCAATGCGGAAGTCCGCGTGCCCTACAGCGCTGTATACATCTTCTTCGCCGGCTAGGGTGCTCACGAACCCCCTCCCGCTTCGGGCGAGAGGGGCTTCCTGATGCTGCCGTTGAGCGTGACGATTATTGATAGCGCGCAACGACGAAGGCCACCGGTCACGCACAGGCGGCTCGTCTAAGGTCCAAACGGGGCGGAATTGGCGCTATGTGCAGGAAAATGTGAGAATTAAGGGTCAATGGCGGCCCTCGCCATGCTACTGACCCAAGAGATACCTTGAAGACCCCCCTAGGCCTGCAGCCGTTGATCGACGACGGCATCATTGACGACGTGCTCCGACCGCTGAAGAGCGGCAAGGAGGCGGCCGTGTACGTTGTCCGTAGCGGCAACGACGTACGCTGCGCCAAGGTCTACAAGGACATGGCGCAGCGCAGCTTCCAGCAACGCGTGCAGTACCAGGAAGGCCGCAAGGTTGGCAGCAGCCGCGAGGCGCGCGCCATCGGCAAGGGCAGCAAGTACGGGCGCAAGCAACAGGAAGTGGCCTGGAAGAACGCGGAGGTCGATGCGCTTTACCTGCTGCGCGACGCTGGCGTTCGTGTGCCCGAGCCGTTCGGCTATTTCCACGGCGTGCTGGTGATGGAACTGGTGACGGATGCCGACGGCCTCTCCGCACCCCGCCTGGGTGAGGTCGATCTC
>NZ_JBFUIT010000327.1:0-4280 GCF_056401735.1 Luteibacter sp. P4_D7_3 | reverse complement strand
CGGCCGAGCAATTCACGAAGCAGTGAAAAGCGCGCGATGCTCCAGTCGTCCGCGGTCGGTTCGATGGTGGTCTGTAGAAGTATGCGTTTCATAAGTGAGCCTGAGAGAGCGCGTTACCGATCCACTGCACGATGGCCTGGGTCGGCATGGCGCCCGATGTACGGGCGATTTCTCGTCCTTTGTGAATCATGATCATGGTGGGAATGCTACGGATGGCATAACGGCCGGACACCTCCGGCATGGCTTCGGTATCGAGCTTGGCCATGCGGACGCGCGGCTCGAGCACCTTCGCGGCGGCTTCGAAATTCGGGCTCATCGTGCGACAGGGTCCGCACCACGCGGCCCAGAAATCGATGACCACCGGCAACTCGCTTTTCAGCGTATGTCGCTCGAAGTTCGCCGCCGTCATCTCGACGGCCCTGCCCGGAAAGAGACTGTTATGGCACGTGCCGCACTTCGGGTCTTGTCCCATCCTGACACGCGGCACGCGATTGAGCGCCGCGTCGACGGGGCAGGCGACGATCACCGAATCGGGCTGACTATTCGCCGTGGAGGGTGCAGGTTGTTCGGCCACGCGCGGTTCCTCGTTCAAGCGTTGCGATCCAGAAAATCGTGGCAGTCGGGCCGACGGCGGCGCCGAGCATGTATACACCCACCATACGACTGTGCGCGTCGGGCCGTCTTGTGAAGATCATGCTCTGGTTCGTTACATGTCTAGGCTGCCGGTTCAGTCCTGGCGATACCAGTCCTCCGACGCCGGCACCCTTTCGGCGAGAAAATCCACGAAGGCGCGGACGCGGGTGGCCAGGTGTTCGTGCCCCACGAAGACGGCATGAGTGACCTGCCGTTCACCCGCGTTGAAGTCCTCGAGGATCGGCACAAGTCGCCCTGCGGCGATGTCCCGCTCCACGTGGTACGACGACAGCCGTGCGATTCCCAGGCCGTCCACGGCCATGCGGCGCAGTGTCTCGCCGTTGTTGGCCTGGAAGTTTCCGCCGATGGGAACGGATCGGCTGCGACCGGTGGAGCGATCGAGGAACGGCCACGCATTGAACGAGCGGCCCAGGTTGAAGACTAGGCAGTTGTGCGCGGCCAGATCGTCGGGTGTCGTCGGCATACCGTGGCGCTCCAGGTAGGCGGGAGAGGCGAATACGACGTAACCCGCTTCACTGATCTTGCGTGCCTTGAGGCCGGAGTCGGGCAACACGCCCACACGGATGGCGACGTCGGCGCGGTCTTCCACCAGATCCACGATGCTGTCGTTGAGCGAGAGGTCCAGCTCCACCAGGGGGTAGGCGGCGAGGAATTCCGGAATCAGCGGGACGATCTTGCGCACGCCGAAGGATACCGAAGCGTTCACACGCAGCTTTCCCGAGGGCGCCGCCGCGCCGCCATGGGCGACAAGACGTTCGGTCTCGTCGATATCGGCCAATACCCGCAAGGCGCGCGCGTAATAGGTTTCGCCTTCCGGGGTGAGCTGCAGGGTACGCGTGGTGCGCACGATCAGTCGTGTGCCGAGCCGGCTTTCCAGTCGCGCCACGAGTTTGCTGATCGCCGAGGGCGACAAGCCGAAACTCCGTGCCGCGCCCGCGAAGCTGCCGGACTGGACGACCCGCATGAAGGCCTCCATTTCTCCCGCGCGGTTGTCCATAAATCACCTATTCGTGAATCGAGGGCATGAGTGTCGATAGCCGGGCCCGTCTTGCCGCTGGCACCGTCGGGTTCCATATTACTCGTCGTAAGCCGTGGCGGCGCCCGCTGGCGCACGGGAGAGTGAGGTCGTTCCTGGTCATATTCGTGATGATACGGAACGAATCCCGCCACGGTACCCATTCGATCTGGAGACACACCATGACCATCCGCGACAAACTTCTGGCTGGCCCGTTGGGCTTCGGTACCGCCCCGCTGGGCAACATGTTCCGCAACATTCCCGAGGACGAGGCTGCCGCCACCGTCGAGGCCGCCTGGGAGCAGGGCACCCGCTTCTTCGACACCGCGCCGTTCTATGGCGCCGGCCTCGCCGAGATTCGTCTGGGCCAGATGCTGGCCAGGCACCCGCGTGACGAATACACCTTGAGTACCAAGGTCGGTCGTATCGTTCTGGACGAGCTGGAAACCGGCGCCCGGGACCTGGGCGAGAAGGGCGGCGTGTTCGAGCATGGCCGTCCGAACAAAGTCGTCGACGACTACACGGAAAAAGGCACCTACCAGTCCATCGAGGACAGCCTGAAGCGCATGAGCGTCGGTCATATCGATTTTGTCTGGGTGCACGACATCGCGCAGGACTTCTACGGCGACGAGTGGCTGGGCAAGTTCGAGATCGCACGCACCGGCGCGTTCCGCGCGCTGGATCGCATGCGCGACGAAGGCGTCATCAAGGGCTGGGGCCTGGGCGTGAACAAGACCGAGCCGGTGGAACTCCTGCTGGGCCTCGCTAACGCACGACCGGATGCCACGCTGCTCGCCGGGCGCTACACATTGCTCGATCACGCCCACGCGCTCCAGCGCCTGATGCCAGCGGCTGCCGCAAAGGGCGTCGACATCGTCGTCGGCGGCCCGTACAGCTCGGGCATCCTGGCCGGTGGCGCCCACTTTGAATACCAGGCGGCGTCGCCGGAAATCATCGCTCGCGTCGAAAAGATCAAGGCGCTGGCCACCCGCTACGACGTGCCGGTGAAGGCGGCGGCGGTGCAGTTCGTGCTGGCCCATCCTGCGGTGGCGGCGGTGATTCCCGGTGCCAGCAAACCATCGCGTATTGCCGAAGACCACGCCGCGCTCAAGGCGATCATCCCCGTCGACTTCTGGCGCGAGATGCGCCAGCAAGGCCTCGTGTCGCCGGAAGCGCCGTTGCCCGGCGACGCCTGAGCGCCCTTTTTTTCAAGCAACCGATACCCCAACACGGGTATCAAGTATCTGGTTTCCAAGGAGACACCCCATGGCGCAACCCGCGCTGTTCAAACCGATCCGTGTACGTAACCTCGACCTGACCAACCGGATCGTGATCGCGCCAATGTGCCAGTACTCGGCCGTGGACGGCCAGATGAACGACTGGCACCTGATGCACCTGGGTCAGCTCGCCAACTCGGGCGCCRCCCTGGTGACGATCGAAGCCACGGCCGTGCTGCCCGAGGCGCGGATCACCTGGGCCGACGTGGGCTTGTACGACGACGCGACGGAAGCCGCCATGCGGCGCACGCTGGAAGGCGTGCGCAAGTGGTCCAACGTGCCCATCGCGATCCAGCTCAACCACGCGGGGCGCAAAGCGTCGACTGACACACCCTGGGTCGGCGGCGCCCAGCTGGCGCCGGATGACGCCCATGGTTGGCAAACCGAGGCACCGTCGGCCGTGGCCTTCCTCGACGACTATCTGCCGCCCACGGCGCTGGACCGTGATGGCCTGGACCGTGTCCGCGACGCATTCGCCGCCGCTGCGGTGCGGGCCGCGCGGCTGGATATCGATGTGGTCCAGTTGCACGGGGCGCATGGCTACCTGCTGCATCAGTTTCTCTCGCCGATCTCCAACCAGCGGACCGACGAATACGGCGGGTCGCTGGAAAACCGCATGCGTTTCCCCCTCGAGGTATTCGACGCCGTCCGCGCAGCTTTCCCCGCCGATCGTCCCGTCACGATGCGCGTGTCGGCGACGGATTGGGTCGAGGGCGGCTGGGATCTGGAGCAGACCCTCGTGTTCGCCCGTGCCCTCGAAGACCACGGCTGCGATGCCATCCATGTGTCGACGGGCGGTCTCGATGCCGCGCAGAAGATCCCTGTGGGCCCCAGCTACCAGGTGCCCTTCGCCCGCGCGGTGAAGCAAGCCGTAAAGATGCCCGTCGTGGCCGTCGGCCTGATCACCGAAGCCGAGCAGGCGGAGGCCATCGTGGCCACAGGCGACGCGGACATGATCGCTCTGGCGCGCACGGTGCTGTTCGATCCACGGTGGCCCTGGCACGCGGCTGCCCAGTTGGGCGGGCAGATTCACCATCCGCCGAAGCAATACCTGCGGTCACAGCCGTCGCGTTTCCGGCATCTGTTCGCTGTGCCGGAACATATGGCCGCCGAGGCGGGCTGGGCCGAAGACGGTGAAGGTCGTCTGCTTTAACCCGCTTACGGACTGCTGCGACAAGATGCGCCAAGCGCGCCAGTGTACCGATCGGTACACTGGCGACTACTCAACGCTGGAGTGCCTCCCGATGGCCGCGCCTGTCCCTCCGTTCAATCACGAATCCGCCGTGCAGAAGGTCCGTCTTGCCGAAGACGGCTGGAATAGTCGCGACCCTGCC
>NZ_JBFUIT010000326.1:0-4301 GCF_056401735.1 Luteibacter sp. P4_D7_3 | reverse complement strand
GGCCTGTGGCATGCAGCGGTGGTCGGGCTGCTGGCCAACGTACTTGGAACGGCCTCTACGCCGTGCCGCTTCGACGCCTCTCGGTTTCCACGCACGCCCGCAAGACCAAAGCTGTCGCCTTGGTAGAAGACGGCGAACCCCTAACGCACCTATATTCAGTAAAGCGTGTCACAAGTACGTCCAATGGATCGCACAGGCAAGACAACGTCCGCGACTCCCATCGGGTCAGGTCACACGATATGGATGCTTGATCCGATCTGGACTCCGGGGCGGATGTGTAGGACAGGCAAGCGGCGACATCTGATGGATCGGATGAGCGTCAGAGGGGTGATTTACCCGAACAACGCATCCCAACCCACGGCTATGGCAGTAGCCCCGTAGGCGGATTGACTGAGAAACACTTTTGCCGAATCATGCCCATCGACATCGTTTGCCAATGTTGGGGGGATAGGCTTCACCCTGTGTGCCTTTACCCTGGCAGGAGCGGCGAAACGCCGTCAATCCCGGAAAAGGACTAGTCGACCTTCGATGCACACCTGGTCGCGCCTGAAGCGAGAGAAGGCACCATGACTACGAACGAGGTTGCACACCGCTTCCGGCTCAAGGCCGTTCCGACCCTGCGCTCAAGCATGCCGGCCAAGTCACCCATCACCATCTCAAGGGTTCGCTGTGACGAGCCCGATCACGGCCCGTCACGCGCCGTACCGATTGAAGACGCCTACGCAGCAAATATTGTTGTCAAGGATTTGGTGTCTGCAGACATCCAAGTTCTTGGCAAGACGGTCAAGCGGGGCGGCAGCGCTGCAGCGGGGCTCTATCTATTCAATTTCCAGAGCGACCCCATCAGCATATTCCGCTCGCCCTTCGACTTCGTGCGGTTTTACATTTCCCGCGCATCGCTGGAGGAGCTCGCGCGCGACGCGGGCGTGACGATGACGGGCAGCCTCTCACGCCCGGAGTTCGGCACGCTGGATCCCGTGCTCTACAACCTCGCCCTTGCGATGCTGCCGGCGCTCGACCGCCCCGACGAACCGARCCAGCTCTTCGTCGACCAGATCGCCCTGGCGTTCCATGCCCATGTGGTCCTCAACTACTCGGGCCCGTGCACGGACCTCGTGCGGAGGCGCGCTAAACTGTCGCCATGGCAGGCAAAACTGGCCACCGACCTCATCGCATCCCGACTCGATGGGAAGCTCTCCATCGCCGAATTGGCGTCTGCCTGCGGCCTGTCGCAAAGCCACTTCTCGCGAGCGTTCTTCCACACTCTGGGCGTTCCGCCCCACCGGTGGCTGCTTGCCAGCCGGGTGGAACACGCCAAGCAGCTGATTTCGTCGGGTGCGTTGCCGCTGACCGACGTCGCAAGGGCGTGCGGTTTTGCCTCGCAGAGTCACTTCACTCGTGTTTTCACGGGGCTGACCGGCATGCCACCCGGTAAGTGGGGACGCATGCGCCGGCGGCTCGGCGCGTTCGAAGTCAACGTGACCGGCGGGTCCTTCGATCACCGCGCCCAGTGATTTTGACCGTCCTTCGGCAATCGGATTGAGCAAAGCGTTTGGTTTGCTGCTATCGAACCGAGCGTTGAGTGCCGACGATAGAAGGCGGATGAGGATGTCCATCGTTCGCGACCGGTGCACCGAACGCCTTCTTTCACTCACGGGAGAGCTCCGATGACGCTGGTTCTCAAAGGGAAGGTCGCCCTCGTAACGGGAGGCACGCGCGGCATCGGTCGGGCGATTGCGCTTCGTCTGGCAAAGATGGGCGCCGACGTCGTCATTACCTACACCCACAGTGCCCAGGTTGCAGACGCGATAGTCAACGAGCTGTCAGCAGGTGGCAACCGAGCGCGGGCTTATCGTGCAGACCAGGGCGACCGCATCCAGGTTGAAGACATGGTCGAATGGGTGCGCGCGGATCTAGGGCGCCTTGACGTCGTGGTCAACAACGCTGGCATCTTCGACATGGGCCCCATTTGCGAACAAGGCGATGACGATCGGCTAGAGCGCGTCTTTGCCATCAACGCCGAAGGAACTATTGCGACGATCCGCGCCGCGGCTCGCATCATGGAAAACCATGGCCGCATCATCAACATTTCTTCGTCTTCGGCCACGCGCGTGGGCGCGGTGGGGCTTGCCGACTACGCTTCGAGTAAAGCAGCGGTCGAGGGGTTTACCAAAGGAGCTGCCTGGGATCTCGCCAAGCGCGCCATCACGGTCAATGCCCTGTCGGTGGGACCGGTTGAGACGGACATGAACCCGCTCAATACTGACATGGCTGCATGGCTGCAGTCACTGACAGCCGTTGGCCGCTACGGGCGCGTTGACGAAATCGCCTCGGTTGTCGCGTTCCTCGCATCGCCCGAGTCAAGCTTCGTCACCGGGGCCGTCATCGCCGTCGATGGCGGCATGAATGCTTAACGGCCGGACTTTTCTGCGGAGTCGCTTTCTTGCGGCGCAGGAACGGGACAAAACGATGGCTAGCATCAAGCCGAGTTCGCCGGACTCCCCCTACCATGTCTAGATACATCAATCGGAGCCGACAATGTCCTATGGAACCGAGCAGATCACGGTCACTCGCATCGCCAAGGTCACCGATCTGCCCTATGAGCTCGCGACGGCCCGCTTTGAACACACGCTCGGCCATTGGAACGATGCCGACGGCATGGCGTTCGTCAAGCGCAAGGCACCATGGCTGGAAGTCCAGGCCCGAATCTGGACGGTGGCCAACCCCCATGGCCTGATGATCTTCCATAAGGTCGACCAGGGCGCACTGACGTCGCTGTCGGGCAAGGTCAAGCAGTGTGCGCTGTACCTTGTAGGCAATCCCGACACAGCCAATAGCATCATCGACATCGACCTACGCGGCTCGATGTACGTCCCCTTTCGTGTCTGCATCCTCCAGGAACACGAAGCGTCCGTGGCGACGATTTTTTATGACAAGCCGTCCTCCTTCCTCGCCCAGTTCCCTGAACCGGGCCTCGCAGACATTGGCCAGGATCTTGACCGCAAGATTGCCGCTGTGGTCAGCCTTGTCAAGTGATCAATGACGGCCTGAGCCGATGACGTCGCGAAGTTTTGTCTTCGGGTTCAACTGCTATCTCGCGTCCATAGCAGCGCTGTTCATTGCCTTCAGTTTCGAGTTGCCCAATCCCTGGTGGGCCGTCATCACCGTTTTCTTGACCAGCCAGCCCTCGATTGAGGGCGCGGTCTGGGCCAAGGCAGCGTTTCGCGTGGTGGGCACCGTCATCGGACTCATCGCTGCGCTAGCCATTATCCCCAACACGGTCGACGCGCCGGAACTGATGCTCATAGCGCTTGCCAGCTGGCTTGCACTCTGCGTCTATGTCTCCTTGCAAGACCGCACGCCGAGAAGTTACCTACCGCTGTTGGCAGGTTACGGCGCCATCCTCGTCGGCTTGCCGGTCATCGACAACCCCGTCAACATCTTCACGACGGCTATTGCCCGCACTGAAGAAATCCTGATCGGGGTTGTGTGCGCATCGCTCGCCCACGCGCTGATCCTACCTAGGAGTGTGCATGCGGTCCTAGGTGCCAAAGTCCAAGGTGCGATAGAAGGTGCGCGGGGGGCCATCACCAAAGTCATTGACGGGGCCACCGCGCCGGCCGACGAACTCAGCCGGTTGCGCTTTGCCACTGCGACAGTCGATGTCGCCCTGCAGGCCTCGGTGCTCGCCTTTGAATCGCCCCGGGGCCAAAGCCGAGCACCGGCTGCCAAGGCTCTTGCTGAGCGCCTTGCAGCCCTATTGCCCCTGCTCTCTGCCGTCGACGACCGCCTGAGCCAACTACCTGCCCGGGACCGAAGCCCTGCCCTTAAAGAAGCGCTCGCTAGGGCGAGGGACTGGTTTGAGGGTGACGGGCTTGACGCATTTGGACTTCGTGCACTCAAAGCATTACTGCGCGCAACTGTGCCGGCTGCAACGGCCACGACAGGATGGACCGCACTTGTCGAAATCAGCCTTGCAGAACGCATGGGCGAGCTAGCCGTCGCATGGCACGAGTGCCTGCATCTGGCCGACGCACTGGCAACGCCCGACCGTGATATGAGCCCGACGGCGGCACGTCTGGTTGAACACTCCCCGGTCTTGAGTCTGCACGTCGACCAGGCCGTAGCTGCCTGGTCTGCGCTCAATGCTGCCATCGCCGTTCTGGTGTGTGGCGGATTGGCTCTTTGGATTCAGTGGCCTCCAGCGACTGTCGGCATCGGCATCGCCGCCGTACTCACGTCGCTCTTTGCCGCCTTCGACGACCCGACCCCCGTCATGCGCAAGATGCTGGTCTGGACAC
>NZ_JBFUIT010000325.1:0-4318 GCF_056401735.1 Luteibacter sp. P4_D7_3 | reverse complement strand
AGGTCTCCCCGTCGACGCGTCCGGCAATGGTGCGAACGCGATACAGATGCGTCACGCCCCGCCCCAGTGCGATGAGCAGGCCGACGAACCAGGCCAGCGTGACGAACCAGGGCAGATCGCCGTGGTGCCAGTCGAACATGCCGAACAACACAAGCAGCATGCACCAGGCCGCGAACCACGCTATGACGATACGACCGAGGAATTTGAGGCTGGCCATCGCAATGGCTCCGATGCTGGATTGCCGGGGAGCATACGATGGCGCGGAGCCGTCCTTCGACGCGTTTCCGACGAAACGCCGGATTCCCCGACGAAACCCCCTTCCGCGCCGCAGCATGACCTCGCCGCCTCGATAGTCCATGCTCGGGCGGTTGGCTCTAGCGGTGGGGACCGCGAGCCACGACAAAGACAAAGGGGTTAACGCATGGCCTTGTTGCTCGTCGTTTTCGCTGTCGTTGTTCTAGCGATCTATCTCGGTATCAATATGCTGCCGAAGAATCATCCCGCCAACTGGCTGCTCGGCATCGTCGGTGGCGCCTGCCTCGTGCTCGCCTGGTACGCCATTTTCAGACCGATGATGATCGCCACGGGTGGTTCCGACCCGTCACTGATCACACTCGGCCTGCATGCGGCCGGCATCGTTTCCTGCGTCCTGGGCATCGTCTGCCTGGGCGTGTGCGTGTGGCGCGACCCGGCACGCTTCTGGATGCTTTCGATCGTTTTCATCGGCGTGATCGGCGCCACGCAGGTCACCGCGCTCGGCTGAGCGCGACCATTCCTCCGCCTCAGGGTCGGCGGTCGCGTCAGATCTTCTGACAGACCGCCTTGTCCCGATCAGGCCTTGAAGGGATACCCGCTCACGATCAGTTCGGCAGTGCCGTCCGCGACGTCCAGCACGGCGCGAGCGCCGAACGGCAGGGTCCATTTATCCTGTTTGTGGCCAAACGCCAGACCCCGGACGATAGGCGTACCGCAAGCGCTCGCGAACCGCTCGAGCGCGTGCTCGATGTCATAGCCATTGTCGTACTCGCTGACGCGTTGCCCACCGAGACCGCCGAGGATGATGGCCCGTTGGCGGGCGAGAACGCCGCTCAACGCCAGCTCATACAGCATCCTTTCGACACGGTAGGCCTGCTCGCCCGTCTCCTCGAGGTAAAGGATGCCGTCGTCGATCGCCGGCATATAAGGCGTACCGATCAGGCTGCAGAGCGCCGATAGGTTTCCACCCCATAACGTGCCCTCGGTATGCAGATCCGTCTGCCCTTCGGGACACGCCCAGGTGATGTCGGTCCGGGGCGACTGCAGGGTTTGCCAGAAGTGACGCCAGGTGTTCTCGCGCAGGTACCCCGCGCCGAAGTCCTGGACCAGCATGGGGCCGAAGAGCGATCCGATCCCGCTGCGCGCATACAGAGCGCACTGGATCACCGTGAAGTCGCCATGGCCGACCATGACGCACGAACTTTCTGAGAACCGGGCCGCCAGGCCCGCGTAATCGAGGTGTTCCAGCAGCGCGATGGYGCCGTAGCCACCGTGAATGGCCATGACCACGTCCGGCAAGGGCCGATCCGGGTCGGCGAGCTGGTTGATATCCGCCGCGCGCTCGGCATCGCTGCCAGCGAAGCGCAGGGACACCCGGTCCACGACGTGAGCGCCGAGAACCGTGTGGCCCGCGGCCTGCAGGCGTTCAATACCTCGCTGGCAGGCGGCGCGATCTTCTGCGTAACCGGAGGGAGCAATAAGACGTATCTCGAATCGTTTCGGCATGACTGGCAGTACGTGACCTGTACTACCAATACCTCTACGAGGCCTCGAAGGCAACCCGAAGTTGTCCGATCCGGGTTCGAGCACCCCTGACTGGGTCTGCGCGGCGTCGTGAATCACAGCATCTCTCCTGATCGGACTCTCACGCCGCGGTTGACGTGGAGATCTCGATTAGAGGAGGTGAACGAGTCTCCCGTTGATCAATTGCGGCAACGGGCTAATCGTAAACGGCACGTCCCTGTGCGGTGATGCTTACCAACCTTCGAATTCTTCGGCCGCCGCCAGATCATCAGCCGGCGCACTGCGAATGAGCGTTTCACGCGGCTGCTCGCCGAACACGCTGCGATACTTCTCAGCGAAGCGCGAGAGGTCCCACATACCGCAGCTGAGCGCGACGGACTTGACCGAACGCCGTCCGGCTTCTGCCGTGACCAGACTGCGATGCGCCGTGCAAAGTCGAAGCATGGCGAGGTACCGGTTCGGCGGAATGCCGAGCAGGTCGTCGAAGGCGTAACGTAAGCCACGTTCGCTGGCTCCCGCGGCCTGGCATAGCTCCTGGGAATAGATATCCCGACGGAGATTGGCTCGCATGAAACGTTCCGCGCGGCGCATGACCTGGTAGTGCGCGCGTCTTCCGCGCGATGCCACCGGTCTCTCTTCGGACGAGGATCCGAGGGCCACCCGGATATGCTCGTCGAGAAGGTCCTCGACGGGTCCGAATGCCATGTCTTCGGTTTCATGCACGCGTTCGCTTATCTGCCGATACGCGCGCTTGAGATGCTCGGAGGTTACCGAGAACAGGCGAAGTCGTTGCGCGGCCATGTCCACGTCGGCGTGATCGGAGGCCATGAACCRCGAGCGAAAGCGCGCGTAAGGGGCCATCACAAGGGTGAACCGCGTGCCGCGCTCGAACATGAAATCGGTCGGGGTGCCACGCAGCAGCGTCACGCCCATTTCCGATTCGACACCGACGCCCTGGCACCAGCTGCGCTCTCCGGTCTCGTGGAGGTAGACGAGCATGCACGCGTCGTCGGGTACGGTCAGGGAGCCCCGCACGTCGAAATCGATATGCCCGGTAAGGTAGGTGACCCCGTCGTGTGTCTTCGACGCGATCGATGCGCGGGGCCGGGCCGGGCTGAGGGTCAACAGATCGACCTCGCACATGCCGAGCGCCGCACCCAGGGTGACCAGATCGTAATCTTCCAGCCCCTGCACGTTGGAAGGGCGAGTCATGCGCCTACCTCCCTGCGGTTGGTTATTCCCTGCATCGGCGGGACGGCGTCATTGGCACGACGCGTGGCCCCGGCAACGCCCCATTCGTTGCCCATCCTGATCCGAACGCGAACCCTTCCCATATGTACCCCCGCAACATCCATCGGCAGGCGACGCCCGCACGCGACTAAACCTCCATCGGTCGACGTGACCCCGCTTTTCCAAGTGGGCCACGTCGACGCCATTAACTAACGATGTAATGCAGCAAAAGCCAGCAGTTTGTGAATATGCCGAATTAGCTTATCGACTGTCGGAAGCGATTGATGAATTTGGTAAAAGTGCCGCTTGTGCGAGACCAGAGACTACACCCAGAGAGGGGTCGCCGTGCACGACTCGAATTCCGGGAAAACTTGCGCCTACGCGCTCACGAACCTGCGGCGAGCGCGACGTGCCACCCGTGAGGAAAACGCTGGCAGGCGGCTCACCGATATCGGCCTGCGCCTGGTCCAGAAGGCGCCCCATCCTGTCGAGGAAATCCTCGGATGCGGCGCGGAAATCGCCGGCAACGGCATCGATCTTCAGACCTGCCTCRATGAAATCCAGCGATGCCGTGGCCTCATCCGAAGCGGACAGGTCGATCTTCATGCGCTCGGCCGACTGGTTCAGCCGGGTGGTTGCGCCGGTTCCCTGCAAGGCGCGCAGGCGTGAACCGAAGGGCTCGTCCACCTGGCGATAGTCCTGTTTGCGGAACTCGCGCTGCTTGGGCAGGTTGTGCACGCTGGCCGCCTCGACGAAGTGGTGCACCGGTACGCCGCTCAGGTCCTTGCCGAAGCGGGGCATGAAGCTGTGCAGGCTCACGCCCACGTCCAGGTCCGTACCGCCGCGCGGCAGGCCCCAGCTGCGGTGCATGATCGGTACCTCACCGGCGCCCAGCTCGGCATAGGCGACGTCGGTCGTACCACCGCCGATGTCGACGATGATCGCCCGCTGCCGTTCCGCCAGCGACTGGTGGTAATGCATTGCCGCGGCCGCGGGCTCCTCCAGGAATGAGACCTCGTCGAAGCCGGCGATCCGTGCTGCTTCGCGGAGAATGGACAACGCCTGCTCGCCGCCGGCCGCGCCCATGGAGCTGCGGAACTCGACGGGGCGGCCAATGACGGCCTCGCGAACGGGCGTGCCGAACTGGCGTGTGGCTACCAGGCGAACGTGCTCGAGGATGTGCGCCGCGATGCTCACGATGGTCTTGCGCACACGCGGATCGAGCTTGTAACCGAACATCGACTTGGGCGATTCGATCAGGTTGCCGGTGCCCTCTTCGAGATACGCGTCCACGGCCTCCTCGCCGAAG
>NZ_JBFUIT010000324.1:0-4341 GCF_056401735.1 Luteibacter sp. P4_D7_3 | reverse complement strand
GATGTCGACGCCGTGCTCATGTTTGTAGGCATCCAGCATGCCATCGGCGGTGAACGACGTTGCTCCGCAGAACGAGTGATGCACCACGACAACGTTCTCGAAGCCAAACAGGTGTTCCATCGTGGATATCGACTGCAGGCCAGCGACGGCGCGACCGCCGGCCACTGAAACAGGAAATAGTGTCCGCGTGTGCCCGACGCGATTGCCGGCTTCGTCGATCACGTTCTCGCCGGGATAGATTTCACCAGGAAAATGGCGGGCGACAACCTCCGGAATCTCGACAGCTCGTGGGTCGAAACAATGGATCACGATGGTCTTGAGGTGGATGGCCTGGGCGAACAGCTTGCGAAAGCTGGACTCGTCGAACCCTGGCATGGCGCTGAATACGAACTCGCTGAACTTGCCTTTCGTGGTGGACATACGTATCTCCTGGAAGTGGGAGATGCCTATTGTGGGAATAAGGAAATTCGTCTCAATTACGTGCGGGGTAATCAGACACGGTTGCGTTCGGTAAGCTGAGGCGTAACCCGCGCTCATTACCTCCGAGGTAATTGACCCGATCCAGCCAGGATCGAATGCTTCCTTACTTCCATGCGGCGCGACGACATGACCACCCAAGCGGGCAGTTCTCCCAGCGAGCTAGGCCGGATCCTGAAAGCATGGCGCGGCACGCGCGGCGTCAGCCAGTTCGAGCTTTCACTGCAGACAGGCGTCTCGCAAAGGCACCTGAGCTTCATGGAAAGCGGACGCAGCGCTCCCTCCCGGCAGACACTCATGGTCGTCGCGGATGGGCTCGACATGCCGTTTCGCGAGCGCAACCAGTTGCTGCTCGCGGCCGGCTATGCCCCTCTCTACGACGCGGACGAGTCCTGGGACACGGGCTCTTTCGTGATCGTCCGTCACGCCCTCCAGCGCATGATCCTGCAGCATGAGCCGTTTCCCGCGCTGGTCATGGATCGCTACTGGAACGTGGTGATGGTCAACGAGGCGACGAAGCGGCTCCTCGGCTCGTTCATCGACCTGGACCGCTGGCCTCGTCCGCGCAACATCCTCCACATGATCTTCGACCCCGAGGGCTTGCGGCCCTTCATTGGGGACTGGGACCGGTTTTCCGCCTCCATGCTTCAGCGCGTGCGGCGGGAAGCCGTCGGTGGAGCCATTGACGAGCCGACGCGCGTGCTCCTCGACGCGCTCATGGCCTATCCCGGCACGGGACGTGTCGCGCAGGACGACCGCGCCGCCGATCTCCCCGTCATCCCCCTCACCCTCGTCGATGCGAACCGCCGGCTTAGCTACTTCTCGCTCGTGACGACCGTCGGCACACCGCGCAGTCCCGGCCCGCAGGAGCTACGCGTCGAATGCATGGCGCCCGTCGACGAAGCGACCGAGCGATGGCACCRCCCGGTGTCGTAAGCCGTGCGTCATGGCGCCGCGCTTGCCGACGCCAACCCGTTCTCCGGATTCCAACCGCCACAGTAGGAGCCGATTCATCGGCGAAGGGTGCTAGCGACAGCGTAGCTAGCGACAGGCTGATTCGCGACAACCTGGCCCGCTGCCGCGGGATCGCCGATGAATCGGCTCCTACAGGTTCGTTCAAGCGTGCAATGCCGAAGGTGGAGCTCACTTCATGACCGATGGCACGGGCTCCCGTCCGCGGCAGCGAGGAGCATCGCGTTGACATGACTACGCCCAAGAAAGTTCTCGCCATCGCCGCAGTCGCCGTCGCCTCGCTGGCCCTCGTCCTCCTCATTGCCGGGACGGCTTACAACGAGCTTTCGCTTCGAAAGCTGCGTTCCCTGGCCCACGCCCCCGGTGAGATCTACAAGGTCAATGGGTACGACGTGCATCTGGTCTGCTCTGGCGAGGGGTCACCCACCGTGATGCTCGATACCGGCCTCGGCGACGACTTCACGACCTGGTTGAAAGTCCAGCCAGCACTGGCGAAAGTGACCCGCGTCTGCTCGTTCGATCGGAGCGGCTTCGGTACGAGCGCCATGACGCCGCGTCCCCATGACGCGGATACGCTGGCCGCGCAGCTGCACGACCTCATTCGCGTCGCGGGTATCGACAGGCCCTTCGTCCTGGCAGGCCACTCCATTTCCGGCCTCTACCTGCGTGCCTACGCCGGCCACTACCGGAGCGACCTGGCAGCACTGGTGTTTATCGACGGTGCCACTCCAGGTCAGGACGATCGCGTACCTAAGAGCCTCGTCGCCATCCAGGACACCCAGCGCGCGGAAATGCCGTGGCAAAAGCTGCTCATGACGATCGGCTGGTATCGCTTGCAAGGGGTTTGCTCAAGCGTCCCGCCGGGCTTTGAAGCGTACGCCGCCGTCATCCAGGCGGATAACTGCGATCCGACACAGTTCGACGCGCTCGAGGCCGAGCTGGACGCCGTGCGGCAATCCGGGGACGAGACACGCCGGGTGGGTCCCTTCCCCGACCTGCCCGTCCTGATCCTCTCCCGCGACCCGGCATCGATGCCGCCGAACTGGCCACCGGAGGTCGCCAAGGCGAACTCCGTCGTCTGGAACCAAATGCAGGAAGAGAGCAAGGCACTTTCACCCATCAGCCGTCGCGTCATCGCCAGGGGCAGCGACCACTACATCCATGTGGATCGACCGGAGCTAGTCATTCGCGAAGTGACCGCTCTGGTTGAATCGCTTCGGCAGGGGAAGGTTGCGTATTCGCAGGCCGAGCCCACTGTCGTGGAGTAGCAGCACGCAAACTTGCGACTGTGTAGGGCATTTCCTACACATCCGCCGACCCCGCAAAAGACTTATAAGCAAAAAGCGACGACTTCTTCACGCTCGCTTGTTTGCGTTCCACACGCATGTTACTGCTACGCCACGCAAGCACTTTGTGTGATGCACGCCATCCCATGTGATGCGCGACCGAAGACAGGGAAAAAGACATGAATATCCGTATCGTCCTGGCGACAGCCATGTCGCTAAGCCTCGCTATGTCCGTCGTTTGGCCATCCGAAAACCTGCATGCGTCGCCCGCGAGCGATTCATCGCCCGGTACCGCGGCTGCCGCGGCTCCGATCACGATCGACAGCAACGTTCCGAAGGAACTGAACGCCTCCGGCGGCGGCGCGCAGAAGGCCGTCCTCTCTCAAGCGGCTGCGTTCGCCTGGCAGGAATTCATCGCCCTCAACTGGCCAGCGGTAAATCAGTCCGGCTTCAACGGGCAGCGCGATACACCCAATACGAAGTGCCTGTTCGGCGACCCGAGCTGCGATGGCCCCCTCGTATGGGAAACCTTTCGCAGCAAGGTGGAAATCTTCCCTGGCAAGGGCGTGCCTCCGGGCTATGTCAACAATCCCAACACGTCCTTCGGCTATGACGCGTTGCCTGCGTACAATTACGACAACGTCGTTCCTGCCTGCGGCGCCACATCGACATCGACGGCCTGGGTCAATCTCGACGAAACCGACCAGATCACGCTGGACGACATGTACGCCGGTGCGGCCCCGACCCAGGTGCCAGGCAACAGCTCGCCGCAATTGATCCGCTTCACCGCGAAGGCCAACCGCACCGAATACGCCTATGTGGCTAACAACCAGTGGTGGACCGCTGTTCCCGGCAGTGTTGCCCAGAAGACGCAAACGTATCTGGAGACGAACAAGGCCAGTCCGCCGCCGGGGAGTAGTCAGTACGTGAGCCTGCCGCTCAACACCATTGAAATAAAAGCGGGTTGGCGCGAGCTCACGACGGCTGAACAGCAATCGGGCCGGTTCCACATGGCCAAGGTGCGTTCGTACGAAACGAACACGAGCAAGACCACATGCTACCGCGAAGCCGTTTGGGGTCTGGTCGCCTTGCACATCATTCAGAAGACGGCGACCGCACCGCACTTCATCTACGCCACGTTCGAGCAGGCTGACAATATCCTGCGGCCCAACGGCACGCCGCTGGAAGATGAGAACGGCGCGATTGCCGGAGCGTTGCCGGCATGCCGCAGCGATCAGAAGGCACCCTGTCCGACCATCCCTTCCGTGACGCTTGACGACACCGCCACCGTGAGCCCGAGCGGTCTTCCCCCCGAGGTCGATCTCGTACCGGCGAGTGCGCAGTACTGCACACCGTCGGTCGGTACGCGGCCGAAGAACCAGCTCTACTACCAGAACAGCGACGGCAAGCCCGGCCTTCCGGCAGGCGGCTTCATTTGTGTCAACTATCGCGACAACGCCATTCCGAACATCATCGTGCAGGCTAACAAGGATGCGCACGCCGCCATGGCGACCTATGCCAACGCGCATGGGCAGAAGAAGCCCTCGCCGTGGGCGTACTACAAACTGGTCAACGTGCAGTTCGAGGCGGTCGACAAGGACTACGC
>NZ_JBFUIT010000323.1:0-4344 GCF_056401735.1 Luteibacter sp. P4_D7_3 | reverse complement strand
ATACATGGCCGCCTGGGCCGCCGTCAGAGCAAAAGGAACAGCCCTGGGCGAGCGTTACCGCGCCCTGCGGGCGCGGGGAAAAGTAGCCAAGGTGGCCATCGTTGCCTGCATGCGATGCCTGATCACGGCCATCAATGCGATGGTCCGTGATCAGGCCGGATGGCGGCATGGGGCGGCTGTCTAAAAAAGACAGTTGCTCCCACACAGAGCAACCGCTCAGTCGCTACCCTGGATGTGATGCTCCAGCCCGTCGAGCTTGGTCGGCATCGTGGCGAAATACGCCGAGACATCGTCGATGTCCTGGTCGGAGAGCGTGGCGGCGAAGCCCTTCATGACCGGGTTGCCGCGGCGGCCGTCCTTGTACTCATGCAGGGCCATCGCGAGGTAGTCGGCGTATTGGCCGGCCAGTCGCGGGTACTGCGGGTCGACGGCATTGCCGTCCTGGCCGTGGCAGGCCACGCAGGTGGCGATCTTGGTCTTGCCGCGGGCGGGATCACCGCCGGCGAAGGTCTGGGTGGCGGTCAGCGCGAGTAGCGCGCCGATGGCTATCAGGGAAAACCCACGGATCATCATTCGTCCTCGGCGGCTTACTTGGCGAGACTGGAGAGGTAGGCGGCAACGTCCGCGATTTCCTCATCGGACAGGCTCTGCGCCTGGATACCCATCGTCGGGTGGGTGCGCTCGCCGCTCTTGTAGGACTTGAGGGCGTTGACGATGTACTGCTCGTTCTGGCCCGCGATATGCGGCACGTGGTATTCGGGGTAAGCGTTGGCATAGCCCGGCACGCCGTGGCAGCCGTTGCAGGTATAGACCAGCGTCCGTCCCTTGGCCTTGTCCCCTTCGGCGTGCGCGGCGGACGCGGCGCACAGTGCTACAGCGATCAGACCAACCAGTTGCAGACGCTTCATTAAGAGTTCCCTGGGTGCCGGGCGGGGCCGGGGTTGAAAAGCCGTCGAAGTATAGAGGCCTGTCGCGACGGCGGACAACTCAGGGAGGCCCGGACCTCAGATCAGGCTGCGAATGATGTGGAAGCCCGCGATGTATTCGCCGGCGATGGTACCGGCGCAAACCAGGAAGAAGTTGAGCAGGGTCCGCGCCACACGGTTCTTCCACCAGCCCGTCCAGTGGGTGATGTCGTCGCGCAGGTGCTCGAAGTCGACCACGCGCGGCTTGCGGATCCAGGCCTCGGCCATGGCGCTGATGGCGCCGGAGGGAATGCCGGGGCGAAAGGGCTTCAGGGGCCCGGCGATGAAGGCTGCCACGATCGACAGCGGATGGCCGCCGGCGATGAGGGCGCCCAGAGCCGACAGGCCACCGGTCAGCAGGATCCAGTTCTTCACCGCGTCGGCGCCCAGGCTGGGGCTGCGATGAAAAGCGAAGCCGATGGCGACGAAGATCGCCAGCACCAGGCCCACGGCGACGATCTTGGGCCACTTCGAGGCGGGCGGCGTGACGGCGAGGTCATCCGCGAGTGCCTGCGCGTCGCCATGCTGGTGGGCAAGCTTCTCGCTCATGCCCTTGAGGTGGCCGGCGCCGATGACGACCAGCACCTTGCGCGTGGCGGCCTCGGTGTCCATGCGCAAGCCGTTCTCGCGCAGGCGCGCAGCCATGTACGTATCGCGCTCGGCAATCAGTGCGTTGTAGAGCGGCGCGGAGTTGGTGGCGAACTCGCTGAAGGCGCTTTCGAGCAGATCGGACTCCTTCAGCTTCTCGATATCGGCTTCGGCGATCTCCTCGCGTTCGAACACACTGCCGAGCATGCCGGCCATCAGGCCGAACCGCTGGAAGAAACCGACGCTGCGCCAGGCTCGTTTGAGGGTCGTGCCGACTTCACGATCGACGAGCCACACCGGCATGCTGCGCGCATCGGCGCCGTCCATCGCGGCTTTCATCTCGGCGCCCGGCTCGATGCCGTACTGCGCGGCGAGACGCTTCTGGAACGAACCGAGCACAAGGCTGGCCGCGACCATGCCGGCCTTGCCCTGGCGAATCACCTGGAAGAGGTCGAGCTGCTTGAACGCTTCCGGGTCGCGAATGCCATGCGCACGGCTGGCGCAGAGCTCCACGGCGACGGCGTCGAAGTGCTCGGTTTCGAGCAGGGCTTCGACCGCGTGCACGCTCGCACGCGAAACATGGGCCGTGCCGAGGATGACGTAATCGACACCGTCGCGCCTCATGCGCTCGATAGGTTGGCCTTCCAGGGCCGCGGGAAGCGGTGCGTCGTGCTCGGCAGGGATCATGCGCTCGGAGTCCTTAAGAGGGGGATCAGTCGCGGTAGCGCTTGGTCAGGTCGCCGTAAGCGTCGATGCGACGGTCACGCAGGAAGGGCCAGATGCGCCGGACGTGCTCGCTGCGCTCCATGTCGACATCGCAGATCAGCAGCTCACGGCCCTCGGTGCCGGCCTGGGCAATGAATTCGCCCTGCGGGCCCGCCACGAAGCTCGAACCCCAAAACTGGATACCGCTGCCGACGTTGGACGGATCCGCCTCATAACCCGTGCGGTTGCACGAGAGCAACGGCAGGCCATTGGCGACGGCATGACCGCGCTGCACGGTGATCCAGGCATCACGCTGACGGGCCTTCTCGGCGTCGTCATCGTTAGGGTCCCAGCCGATGGCCGTGGGGTAGAACAGGATATCGGCGCCGGCCAGCGCCATCAGGCGCGCGGCTTCCGGATACCACTGGTCCCAGCACACCAGCACGCCGAGCTTGCCGACCGAGGTCTGGATAGGGTCGAACCCGAGGTCGCCCGGCGTGAAGTAGAACTTCTCGTAGAAGGCCGGGTCGTCGGGGATGTGCATCTTGCGGTACTTGCCGGCGATCTCGCGCGAGCGATCGAAGACCACGGCCGTGTTGTGATACAGGCCGGTCGCGCGCTTTTCGAAGATCGACGCGATGACGACGAGCTTGAGCTCCTCGGCGAGCTTGCCGATGCGCTCGGTGCCCGGGCCGGGAATGGTCTCGGCGAGGTCGAACACGTCCACGCTCTCGCGCTGGCAGAAGTACGGGCCGTTGTGCAGTTCCTGCAGCAACACCAGTTCGACGCCAGCCTTCGCGGCTTCGCGCAGGCCGGCCTCGATGGCGTCCAGGTTGCCGTCGCGGCTGCCGCGGTCGGTTTCCTGGAGCAGGGCGACCTTGAGGGTCTTGCGGGTCATCGTGTTCGTTCCTCAGGGTTACTGGGCAATCGCGGCGGGCAGCTGCATGGTGATGCAATGCAGGCTGCCGTTCTGCCAGATCAGCGGACGGCATGGCACCTGGACGACTTCGCGGCCCGGATGAGCCACGCCGATGATCCTCGCTGCTTCCGCGTCCTTTTTGTCGCCATAGGCCGGCACGAGCACCGCGCCGTTGACGATCAGGTAGTTCGCGTAGGACGCCGCCAGGCGACGACCTTCGTCGAGGATCGGCTCGGCCCAGGGGAGCGGATGCAGCGGGTAGGGCTTGCCTTCCGGCGAACGCAGCGCGGCGAGTTCCGAGCCCATCTGGCCCAGTTCGGCGAAGTGCGGATCGCTTTCGTCGTCGCAAGCCTGGTACACGATGCCGCCGTCCTCCGAGAAGCGCGCCAGCGTGTCGATATGGGCGTCGGTGTCGTCGCCTTCAAGGTAGCCGTGGTCCAGCCACAGCACGCGGTCGGCGTGCAGAGTGGTCGCCAGGGTCTCGGTCATCGTTTCGCGCGAGAGCTCGGGATGGCGCTGGTTGAGGCACTTCCACGTGGTCAGGATGGTGCCGCGGCCATCGCTCTCGATGCCGCCACCTTCCAACGCCCAGTCGATGCGCTTGTGCGGGAGGCCGGAGAGCACGCCGCGTTCGAGCAGACCGGAGATCAGCGCATCGTCCTGCTCGGCGCCGAACTTGCCGCCCCAGCCGGTGAAACGGTAATCGTTGAGCAGCACGCCGTTCGGGCCGGTGAGCGTGATCGGGCCGGAGTCGCGCAGCCAGGTGTCGTCGTAAGGCAGCTCGATGAAGTGTACGCGCGACAGGTCCGCGCCGGCTTCGGTGATCGCCAGGCGGGCGCGCTCACGCAGCGCGGCGTCGGCCACGATGATGTGCAGCGGTTCGAAGCGGGTCACCGCGGCGGYCAGCGCCACATAGGTCGTCTCGACCTCGGCCAGGCGATCGGCCCAATCGGTGTCCGCATGCGGCCAGGCGATCAGCACGCCGGCCTGCGGCTCCCATTCGGCGGGAAGTCGATAAGAAGTGCGGTCGGTCATGGCGGGCGGGGAGGCAGCTGGGGAAGCCGCCTATTGTAGGGCTTCCGGGCTACCGTTGCTGTAACAGCCATCGCCGCTGAAGCGGCTCCCACAGACAGCCCGGCAACCTGCAAAGCCGCGCCGGCTCTGTGT
>NZ_JBFUIT010000322.1:0-4379 GCF_056401735.1 Luteibacter sp. P4_D7_3 | reverse complement strand
CGCCACCCCAGCGCGCGATCGGGAAACGCGCATGTGTTTCATCAACCGTTGAATGGATTGAGAAACTTGTCCTTACCCAGCTCCAGAGCCTGGAAATAGGCATTGGTCAATCCCGGGAAACGCGGCGGTTCGTCCCACTTACCCTCCGCACTGACGCGGATCGTGACCGGTGCGTACCACTCGTAAGCGTTGGTCTTCAGGTTCACCTCGTAGCCCAGGCCGGTGATCGCGCCCTTGGGGTCGCTGCTCGGGATGTAATCGGCATAAGGACGCTCGAAACCGACCTGCCAGATGTCGATCACGATCAGGTGATCGATCCCGTACTGAGTGCCAAGAGATGAGAAATCCCGCTTCGCCAAGTCGTCGCCCTTGGCTTGCGCCTTCGGGAGTTTTGCGACGTTGATGTCCTGGTCGATGACAACCACGGTCAAACCTTTCTTGCGCAGCAGTTCGGCGACCTTCTGCTTCAGCGCAGGCAGATCCTCCTTCGGCAACGTGTGGGTGTAACCGGTCAAGGTCGAATTTGCGATCGACGCAGCTGCCAGGCAGAGCAGGCAGCCCGCCCCGGGCAGGGACGTATCGACCTTGGGCAGTGCGGTCATCGCCACGCCGATTTTCTCTGGCTGCGCCGTGACCACCGGTGCGGTGAAGGCGATGGCGCGTTGCGGCTTGCCTGCGCAGCCGGTCAGCGTGGCGGCGACGACAAGCACCGCCGCGATAAGACGTACGTTCATTCCCTGCTCCCCTGTCACTGTTGACGTCAGCTAGCCCACCGCGTGACGTACCTCACGGCACGGCGGTCAGCTGATCCAATTCGAGTTCCCCTGTCACTTCGCGCCCGGTCTGGGCCGGGGCGGCGGTATTTCAGCATGGCCGCCTTGGCGGCGTCTGTAGTCCTTCCCCTACATTGGAGGGCCGGCTTCCAAGGAAGCCTTTCCGGGCTCATACCTTCCGATAGCGATGAGCGATCTCTCCAGGACAACGTTGTGGGAATACCGGCATGAGTCAGCAGCCGTGCGTACGGAAGAAGACGACGATCTGGACCATGCGGACAGACATCACCAGATAGGCAAGGCCCATGGCGAACTGGAGCAGGATGTGCCACCGGAATCGACGCAGCTTCTGCAGGCCATCGAAGAAATTGACCGCAATGAGCACGATGCCTAGGAACACGACGATGCAACTAAGCAGCACCGGATTGACGAAGAGATGCAGCGCGGCATCTGCGTCGCTTCGCTTCGCGGTGTCCAGGCCAGCCGTGACGACAAGAGTCGCGACCAGAAGATTCCGGAAGTGATCGAAGATCGCTCGCGCTCCGCCACGCTCGAACAGCACTTGCGTGGCGGAGTTCAAGCGCGAGATCACTGCAGATTGTCGCTGTCCAGGCGCGTCCTGAGGCGCTTACCCGCGGCATCCAGGACTTTCCCGATATCCGCCCACGTGAGGTTCTCTTTTTCGACGTCCTGTCCGGCCAGGGGATCGATGACCACGGCAAGACGCTTGCCGGAGGCGTCCAGAAGCTCTGCCTCCAACGTGGCAGACGCGATGTTGAGGTTGGGTCCGGCGGTCGCCGCGTTCTTCGCCGCGCCGATGACGAAGCCGACGGGCGTATAGCCGAGAAGGCCGCGCTTCTTTTTCTCCGCAACCACATTGGTAACGGCAAGGCGCAGTCGGAGAACGTTCGGGCCGTCCGCGTCGACCACGGGATACTTCGGCTCGAGGTTCTTGATCAGCGCCTTGCGCAGGTTCTCCGTCACGGCGGACAGCTCGTTCGGATCGATGCCCTGGTAGGTGGAGTCCTTCGAGTACCAGACGAGGATCGGGTCGATCTGGACCTTGGTCAAGCCCTTGAGGCTTGCTCCTGGCGCCATGTAGATGAAGGATCCTTCGTGCTTGGGGTCGGGCTGCAGCGTTGGGTAGGAGTCAAGGAATCCGCTCTGCGGAGGCGGCGCGGCTGCCGTCGCAACGKTGAGTATGAGCAAGCCGGCAATAAGGCAAAGAGCACGACGCATGGAAAGCTCCTCTAAGCCGCGCCAGGGACGAGCTTCGAACCCCGCGTCACAGCCCGGTTCACGGCGCCGTTGTGGCTCCGACTAACGAGCAGCTTAGGCCCACCGATCCCGCTACGAGCCGGTACTACTACCTAGAATCCACCCCGTAAGAGTTCGGCCGAACCGCCGTTCCTGTACGATAACGATTCTCACTACGAATGGCCTCGCACCATGGTCCCCCGCGTTATCCGGTGGTTTGCTGGACTAACCCTCTTTCTCGCCCTCTCGACGACGTGCCTGGCCGCCGAACCCTACGCAGCCGACGCGCAAACGGCCTGGCGTTTGCTCGATTACATCGCCGTCGACTATGCCGGCGCGGTCAATCATGGAGCCGTATCCAGCCCCGCTGAATACGCCGAGCAGCAAGAATTTGCCTCCACCGTCTCGGCACACATCGCGGCCCTGCCGGAGAAAGCCGGCAAAGCCGGGCTGGTCGACCAGGCAGCCGCCCTCAGGGCAGCCATCGCGTCTAAAGCGGATCCAAAAGATGTCGCGGATGCCTCGCACAAGCTGGCAGCCGCCCTTTTAGCCGCCTATCCCGTGCCCCTGGCGCCGGCTCGCGTGCCCGACTTCGCGCATGGCGCGCAGCTGTTCCAGCAGAACTGCGTGGCGTGTCATGGCGCCACGGGCAATGGCGACGGCCCCGCTGCGAAGGCGCTGGCGACGCCACCCATCGCCTTCACCGACCAGGATCGCGCACGCGAGCGCAGCGTATTTTCCCTGTACCAGATCGTCACGCAAGGCGTCGACGGCACGCCCATGCCTAGCTTCGCCAGTCTCTCCGATGACGACCGTTGGTCGCTGGCCCTGTATGTCGGCCACTTTGCCGTTCCCGATCAGGTCGCCGCGGCCGGTGAAGGTCTCTGGCAGCACGACGCTACGCTGCGCAAGGAAGTCCCCGACCTCACCTCCCTCGTGACCACCACACCCTCGGCGCTTGGCAAGCGCATCGGCCAACAGCAAGCCGATGAAATCATGGGCTACCTCCGTCGCCACCCCGACGTGCTCGCACCGAAAGTTTCGGCGTCGTCGCTGACCGTGGTGCGCGAGAAGCTCAAGGCGAGCGTCGTAGCCTACCGCGCGGGTGACAAGTCGGGCGCGAGCACACTGGCACTGTCGGCTTACCTGGATGGCTTCGAGCCCGTCGAACCTTTGTTGGGCAGCCGCGACAGCACGCTGCTCGAGCACATCGAAGGCTCGATGGGCGAATACCGCGCGGCGATCGAGCACGGCGCGAGCGCCGACGACGTCGCGAACCGCGAACAGGTCCTGAGCACGCTGCTGGACGATGCCGAAGCCGCCATTTCACCCAATGCCAGTGGCAAGCTTTCGACCTTCATTGGTGCGGCGACCATTCTTCTGCGCGAAGGCCTCGAAGCGCTGCTCATCGTCGTGGCGATGATCGCGTTCCTGCGCAAGGCCGAGCGCATGGAAGTCATGCCGTATGTCCACGCTGGCTGGACGGGCGCGCTCGCGGCCGGCTTCCTTACCTGGGTCGCCGCGACGTGGCTGATCGGCATCAGTGGCGCGAGCCGCGAACTGACGGAAGGTTTTGGTTCGGTATTCGCCGCGGTGGTGCTCCTGTCTATCGGCATTTGGATGCACGGGAAATCCCAGGCCGGACAATGGCAGCGCTATATCAAGGAACGCATGGCCACGGCGCTGTCGGGCCGCTCGGCATGGTTCCTGTTCGGTCTCGCCTTTATCGTGGTGTATCGCGAGGTGTTCGAGACGATCCTCTTCTACGCCGCGCTCTGGACGCCCGGCAGCGGTGCCGCACTCCTGGCCGGCGCCGCCACGGCCTGTGTCGCGCTCGCGATCATCGCCTGGGCGCTGCTGCGATACAGCCGCATGCTTCCGATCGGCAAGTTCTTCGCCTATAGCTCGTGGTTGATGGCGATACTTACCGTGGTGCTCGCGGGCAAGGGTATCGCTGCGCTGCAGGAGGCAGGCATTGTCGGTATCCGACCGCTCGGTGGCGTGCCACGCATCGAGCTGATCGGACTGTTTCCGACGGTTCAGACGGTCGCGGCCCAGGTGCTTATGATCGTGGCCGTGGTTGGCGGTTTCTGGGCAAATCACCGGAAGGCACTCAAAGAGGCCTCCCGATAGATCCCTTACGCCACGGGCTGTTTCACCGGGAGTACGGACGCGCCGTAGTACTGATCGATCAGCTGCTGCCTTGAGATAGGCATGGCTATGAAATCCGCGCCGTCCCGTGCTGCAGGTGGAAGAAAGAGGATCATGGCGCCCCCACCCCGCGTCTCGAACACCTCCAGCATCACGATGAACGCGCGCAGGGAGGCCCTGGGGAGGCCTCTGACACCC
>NZ_JBFUIT010000321.1:0-4379 GCF_056401735.1 Luteibacter sp. P4_D7_3 | reverse complement strand
CGGTAAAGCAGAGCTCGTAGTCGTCTCCGCCAGACAGTGCGAAATCGATCGTGTCCGCATCCTCGAAGTGGGTGAGCAGCGCGGACGAGCGAGGCAGCATGGCCGCATCGATTTCGGCGCCGACACCGCTGGCCTTGCAAATATGCCCGAGGTCGGCCACGAGGCCGTCTGAAACATCGATGCATGCCGTCGCGATGCCACGCAGACCGTTACCGGCGGCCACGCGCGGCGTGGGTCGGTTGAGGCGCTCGATGAGCGCCACGTAAGGCGAGGCATCCGCCTCGGCGAGGCAACGAAGACCGGCGGCTGCGTCGCCGAGCGTGCCGGTGACCATCACGACGTCACCCACGCGTGCGCCGGAGCGCAGCAGCGCTTCGCCCGGAGCGGTAAAGCCGTGCACGGCCACCGTGACGGTGAGCGGACCCCGCGTGGTGTCACCGCCGATGAGGGCAAGGCGCAGTGGCGTAGCGAGCTCGGCGAAACCGCGCGCGAGTTCGTCGACAAACGCTTCGTCGCTATCGGGGAGGGTAAGCGCAAGGAGTGCCCACGCCGGCGTGGCACCCATGGCGGCGAGGTCGGAGAGATTCACCGCGAGCGCCTTCCAGCCGATATCGGCGGCGGCGGTCCCCACGGGAAAATGGACACCCTCGACGAGGGTATCCACGGCAATAGCCAGCTCCCGGCCGGCCGGTGTGGCGACGACGGCAGCGTCGTCGCCGATGCCGGTCAGCACGTCGTCACGGTGGACGTCGRTATGCCGGCGAATGCGGTCGATCAGGTCGAATTCCATGCAGGTTCCTTAGCCCGCGAGGATTCGCGGCACGATCAGGATCGCTTCTCGGCCGTACGCCAATGTGTGGCGAGTTTGTCGAGCACACCGTTCACATAGCTGTGGCCATGATCCGCGCCGAAGCGCTTGGTGGCTTCGACGGCCTCGTTGATCACGACGCGGTACGGCACGTCAGGGCGGTACTTCAGTTCATAAGCGCCCATGCGCAGGGCCGACAGCTCGATGGGATCGATCTGCGAGACTTCACGGTCGACAAACGGCTTGATGCCGTCGTCGAGTTCCTTCACGTGCTTCTCCACGCCGCGCAGGATGTCCTCGAAGTACTCGAGGTCAGCGACGACCATGTCCTGCTCGTGGCGAAACTGCTCGATGACGTTACCCATCTTGCTGCCACCGACCTGCCAGGCATACAGCGCCTGGAGCGCGCGGCGACGCGCACGCGAGCGCGCAGCGAGGTCGATACCGTGCGGAGGTGTGTTGTTCATTTACCGAGCTTCGCGTAGAGGTTCACCATCTCGATCGCGACCATGGCCGCGTCGACACCCTTATTGCCTGCCTTGGTGCCAGCGCGCTCAATGGCCTGCTCGATGCTGTCGGTCGTGAGGACGCCGAACGACACCGGCACGCCGGACGCGTACGCGGCCTGGCCGAGGCCCTTGGCGGCTTCGCCGGCGACGTAGTCGAAGTGGGGAGTGGAGCCGCGAATGACCGCGCCCAGACCGAGCACGGCGGCGTACTTGCCCGAACTGGCGATCTTGTAGGCCGCCTGCGGGATTTCGAACGCGCCGGGGACGCGGATCAGGTCGATCGCGTCCTCTTTCACGCCGTGGCGAACCAGCGCGTCGCGCGCGCCCTCGACCAGCGGCTCGACGACGAACGCGTTGAAACGACCGGCAACGATGGCGAAGCGGCCCTTGGGGGTGGCGAAATCGCCTTCGATGATCTTCATGGGTAGTCCTGTGGCGGGCGGGCCGCTGGCGGCCGGTTATTTTACGGGGTTTTCGGCCTGGGGTGGCCGCTGAAGGTGAGCACGGCGGTCCCATCGGCGACGACGAGCCGCCCTGGGGCGCCAAAAGGCAGGGTGAACTTGGCCGCATCGTGGCCGAACGGCAGGCCACGGACGATCGGGATGCCCGCGACGGCGGCAATCCGCTCGAAGGTGGCGTCCAGGTCGTAGCCGTTGTCGTATTCGGTGGTCCGGTAGCTGGTGAAGTCGCCGATGACCAGCACCTTCTGCCGCGCCAGCACGCCAGCGTGGAACAGGTGATAGAGCATCCGCTCGACCCGGTAGGCCGGCTCGGCGATGTCCTCGATGAAGAGGATGCCGCCCTCGATCCGGGGGAAGAAGGGCGAGCCGATGAGGCTGGTGAGCATCGCCAGGTTGCCACCCCATACCGTCCCTTCGACATCGAGGGCCTCGGTTTCCGGTGCGTCCCACGTGGCACGGCCTTCGTCGGCCGCCAGCGTGGCCCAGAAGTGCTCCCAGGTCTGCGCATCGAGTTCGGGTGCACCGAAATCCGCGCCCAGCATGGGGCCACCCAGGGTCACCAGCCCACTTCGGGCAAACAGCGCGCACTGCAGGGCGGTGAAATCGCTGTGTCCGACCAGGGCCAGCGGGGCGTCCCCGAGACGCTGGCGCAGGCCGTCGTAGTCGAGCAAGGGCAGCAGCGGGTGGGCACCGTAGCCGCCGCGGATCGCCAGGGCGACATCCGGCAAGGGTTTTGACGTGTCCGCCAGCGCGTTGATGTCCGCGGCGCGCTCGGCGTCGCTACCTGCAAAGCGCAGCTCGCGGCGTTCGAGCACGTTCTTGCCCTGCACGTTGTGGCCGGCCTCTTCCAGTCGCGCGATGCCACGAGCCATGGCTTCGGGGTTGTGTGGGTAACCGGACGGCGCGATCAGGCGAATATCGTAACTCGGGGTCATCAGCCAGCTTGCTCCACCACTTCCAGGCCGAAGCCCGCGATGCCGACAAGCTTACGCGGCGTGCCGATGACGCGGAGACGCTTGACGCCAAGATCCGCGAGGATCTGCGCGCCGAGGCCGGTCTGCCGCCATTCCTGGTCGTCTTTCGGGGCCGGCATCGGTGCTGCGTCACGCCTGAGGCGCGCCAGCAGTGCCTCGGGTGCATCGGCACCTGAGAGCACCACCAGGACGCCGCGCTGCTCGGCGTCGATCTTGCGCAGCGCTTCGGTGACCGTCTGTCCGAGGTCGTCGCGCTTGAGGTGGAGGACATCCGATAGCGTGTTGCGCACATGCACGCGGGTGAGCACCGGCTCGCCGTCGGTCACGTCGCCCCGGACCAGGGCGAAGTGCAGGCCGTGACGGATGACATCGCGATAGGCGACCAGGCGGAACGGACCGAACTCGGTGTCGACGTCTTCTTCGTGTACCCGCTCGATCGTCTTCTCGGTCTCGAGGCGGTAGCGGATAAGGTCGGCGATCGTGCCGATCTTCAGGCCGTGCTTCGCCGCGAAGATCTCGAGCTCCGGACGCCGTGCCATCGAGCCATCGTCGTGCAGGATCTCGATGAGCACCGACGACGGCTGCATTCCGGCGAGAGTGGCCAGGTCGCAGCCGGCTTCGGTATGGCCGGCACGGCTGAGCACGCCACCCGCCTGCGCGGTGAGGGGAAAGATATGCCCGGGCATGGTGATGTCCGCGGGCTTCGCATCCGCTGCCGCCGCCACCTGGATCGTGCGCGCGCGATCGTGCGCGGAGATGCCCGTCGTCACCCCTTCGGCGGCCTCGATCGAGACCGTGAAGTTGGTGTGGTACGGCGAGTTGTTGTCGCTGACCATCGGCTTGAGGCCGAGCTGGCGCGTGTGCTTCTCGGTGAGCGTGAGGCACAGCAGGCCGCGCGCTTCGCGGACCATGAAGTTGACGTCCTCGGGGCGCACCTTCTCGGCGGCCATGACGATATCGCCTTCGTTTTCGCGGTCCTCGTCATCGAGGATGACGACCATGCGGCCCTGGCGGAGGTCTTCGAGAATCTCGGGAATCGTATTGAATGGCATGGGAGGTCCGGGTCAGACGAAGCCGTGTTGCTTCAGGAAGGCCTCGTCGAGGCGCGGGGTGTCACCACTGGAAAGCAGGCGTTCGATGTAGCGCGCGACCACGTCCACCTCGATGTTCACGCCATCGCCGGGGCGACGCGCGGCGAACGTCGTATGTTCCACCGTATGGGGGATAAGGTTCACTCCGAAGCGATTGCCGTTGACTTCGTTCACCGTGAGGCTGGTCCCGTCGATGCAGACCGAACCCTTGTGCGCGATGTAGCGCGCGATGTCGCTGGGAACTTCGAAGGTCCAGCGCAGCGAGCGGCCGTCCGGAACGACGGAAACGACCTTGCCCGCGCCGTCCACGTGACCGGAGACCAGATGACCGCCGAGGCGGTCGGCCAGGCGCAAGGCCTTCTCCAGGTTCACGGTATCGCCGGCCTTGTGCTTGCCGAGCGTGGTGTGGGCGAGGGTTTCGTTGGAAACGTCGGCGGCGAAGCTCGTCGTGTCGAAGTCGATCACGGTCAGGCAGACGCCGGAAACCGAGATGCTGTCGCCCAGGGCGACATCGGCCATGTCGAGCGCGGCGGTGT
>NZ_JBFUIT010000320.1:0-4421 GCF_056401735.1 Luteibacter sp. P4_D7_3 | reverse complement strand
GGCCTCGGGCAGGCCGGTGAGGTCGAATTCCGCGGCGAGCTCGGCGCGGTCGCTGCCCGAACGCACCATGCCGCTGTCGGCGCGGGCGCCGGCCAGGAGCATGAGGGCGTCCACGAGCAGGGACTTGCCGGCGCCGGTCTCGCCGCTGACCACGGTGAGCCCTGGCCCGAAGGCAATCTCGGCTTCTTCGACGACGGCGAACTGGCGGACGTAGAGCGAGGTGAGCATGGCTACCGATGGCGGCGGATGGAATCGCGCCGATTGTAGCGGGAGGCGCGTCGCAGAAGCCGAGACTTGCAACAGGAGCGTCGAGACCTTATTGATAGCCGGACGAACCAACCCTCCGGCCCGCCCACGCGCATGAATCCGTTTTCCGGTCACGACATCGATGCACGCGCGCGCCGGCTGCTGCGTACCCTGATCTCTCAATACCTGTCAGACGGTGAGCCGGTCGGCTCACGCACGCTGGCGAAGTCGTCGGGCCTGGAAGTCAGCCCCGCGACCATCCGCAACATCATGGCCGACCTCGAAGAGGCCGGGCTGGTCTCCTCGCCGCATACCTCGGCCGGAAGAATCCCCACCCCGCGCGGCCTGCGCCTGTTCGTCGACAGCCTCCTCGAGCTCAAGCCGCTGCCGCGCGACGAGATGGCCCGCCTGCAGGGTGGCCTGCCGCCGCACCAGACGACCACGCGCGACCTGCTTGGCAACGTCTCACACCTGCTATCGGCCATGACCCACTTCGCCGGCGTGGTTACCGTGCCGCGTCAGGGCGACTTTCCGCTACGGCATATCGATTTCGTCAATTTGCCCGATGCGCGGGTGCTGGTGATCCTGGTTTTCTCGGATAACCAGGTGCAGAACCGCGTGGTCCAGCTGGCCCGGCCCCTCGAATCGGCGGAGCTGGAGCAGGCGGCCAACTACCTCAATGCCCAGTTCGCCGGCTTCCGGCTGGCGGATATCCGCGCGCATCTGGCCACCGAGTTGCGCGAGGCCGGCGGCGAACTCAATCGCCTGCTCACCGGCGTGGTCGAACTGGCCACCGCTTCGTTCAGCTCCGACGAGGACGCTGACGATGTGTTGGTCAGTGGCCAGACCAACCTGATGGGTTATTCCGAGCTGGCCGATATCGAGCGGCTCCGCGACCTTTTCGACGCTTTCCAGCAGAAGCGAGACCTGCTTCAGCTCATGGAAATGTGCGTCAAAGCCCCTGGCGTACGCTTGTTCATCGGCGAGGAGTCCGGTTTTTCGGCCCTCGACGGTTGCAGCATCGTCACCGCCACCTACGGCACGCAGGGCCGCATGCTGGGCGCGATCGGAGTTATTGGACCGACGCGTATGGCATATGAGCGCGTGATTCCGGTGGTACAAGCCACCGCCTCACTGCTTAGCGACGCCTTGAATCGCGCCGCGGCGACCTCATAAACCGCCACGGGAGGCGGGTTTAGTATTTCCCGCGAATGTTCGACCCTTCCTCGGAGGGGTCGGTACGCTGACATTTGGAGCAAGTAATGCAAAACAACGATCCCCACGTGCCGGATCCGGCGCAGGACGGCGGTGTGGCCGACAACGGCGTCAATGCCGAGATCGAGGCCCTGAACATCAAGCTGGCCGCGATGGAAACCGAACTGGCCCAGGCGCGCGAGACGGTGCTGCGCGAAAAGGCGGAGATCGAGAACCAGCGCCGCCGTATGCAGCGCGATATCGACCAGGCCCGCCGCTTCGCCAACGAGAAGCTGCTCGGTGAGCTTCTGCCGGTGTACGACGGCATCGCCCTGGGCCTGGCCAATCAGGCCGCGGATGCGAAGACCCTGCGCGAAGGTCTGGATATGTCGCTGAAGCAGCTGGAGAAGGTCACCCAGGCGAACGGACTTTCCGTGGTCGATCCGCTGCACCAGCCGTTCAATCCGGCGCACCACCAGGCCATCAGCTCGGTCGATTCGAACGAGCACGCGCCCAACACCGTTGTCGCCGTGGTCCAGAAGGGCTTCGTGCTCAACGACCGTCTGCTGCGTCCGGCGCTCGTCGCCGTGGTGCGCGACAACTGAACAGCTTCACCAAAGATATTGAATCGATGGGGGTTACCCCCATTTTCCAACACAGTCGCGGCCGCGGGGGCCGCATGAAATTCGGAGCAACGTGACTATGGGCAAGATCATCGGTATCGACCTCGGTACAACCAACTCCTGCGTAGCAGTGATGGAAGGTTCGACCGCACGCGTCATCGAGAATGCAGAGGGCGATCGCACCACGCCGTCCATCGTGGCTTTCACCAAGGACAACGAAGTCCTCGTGGGCGCGCCGGCCAAGCGCCAGAGCGTGACCAATCCCAAGAACACCTTCTACGCCGTCAAGCGCCTCATCGGCCGCAAGTTCACCGACGCGGAAGTCCAGAAAGACCTGAAGCTGGTCCCCTACGGCATCGTCGCGCATGACAACGGCGACGCCTGGGTGCAGACCGCCGACGGCAAGAAGATGGCGCCGCAGGAGATCTCCTCGAAGGTGCTGATGAAGATGAAGAAGACCGCCGAGGACTTCCTCGGTGAGGCAGTGACCGAAGCCGTCATCACGGTCCCGGCCTACTTCAACGACAGCCAGCGMCAGGCCACCAAGGACGCAGGCAAGATCGCCGGCCTCGACGTCAAGCGCATCATCAACGAGCCGACCGCGGCTGCGCTGGCCTATGGCCTGGACAAGACGGACGCGCGCGACCGCAAGATCGCCGTGTACGACCTGGGCGGCGGCACGTTCGACGTCTCGATCATCGAGATCGCCAACGTCGACGGCGAGAAGCAGTTCGAAGTGCTGTCCACCAACGGCAATACCTTCCTCGGTGGTGAGGACTTCGATAACCGCGTCATCGATTACCTCGTCGAAGAGTTCAAGAAGGAGCAGGGCATCGACCTGCGCCAGGACCAGCTTGCCCTGCAGCGCCTGAAGGACGCCGCCGAGCGCGCGAAGATCGAGCTCTCCTCGGCTCACCAGACCGACGTGAACCTGCCGTACGTCACGGCAGATGCCTCGGGTCCGAAGCATCTCAACATCAAGCTGACGCGCGCCAAGCTCGAGTCGCTGGTGGAAGACCTGGTCAAGGGCACGATCGACCCGTGCCGCACGGCGCTGAACGATGCCGGCCTGAAGATCTCGGACATCCACGAGGTGATCCTCGTCGGTGGCCAGACCCGCATGCCCAAGGTGCAGGAAGCCGTGAAGGACTTCTTCGGCCGCGAGCCGCGCAAGGACGTCAACCCGGATGAAGCCGTCGCTGTCGGCGCAGCGATCCAGGGTGGCGTGCTGGGCGGTACCGTCAAGGACGTCCTCCTGCTCGACGTCACCCCGCTGTCGCTCGGTATCGAGACGATGGGCGGCGTGATGACCAAGCTGATCGATAAGAACACCACGGTGCCGACCAAGGCCTCGCAGACCTTCTCGACCGCTGATGACAACCAGACCGCCGTCACCGTGCACGTGCTGCAGGGCGAGCGCGAGCGTGCCAATGCGAACAAGTCGCTGGGCAAGTTCGACCTCTCCGGCATCCGTTCGGCGCCGCGTGGCCAGCCGCAGATCGAAGTGACCTTCGACATCGACGCCAACGGCATCCTGCATGTGTCGGCGAAGGACAAGGACACCGGCAAGGAACAGAAGATCGAGATCAAGGCCGGCTCCGGCCTCTCGGACGAAGAAGTCCAGCGCATGGTGGCGGACGCGGAAGCGAACCGCGAAGAAGACAAGAAGTTCCACGAGCTCGTGCAGACGCGTAACCGTGGCGACCAGCTTGTCCATGCCACGCGTAGCCAGCTCAAGGAGCACGGCGGCAAGATCCCGGCCGAGCAGCTCGCCGGCATCGACAGCGCCGTCTCCGATCTCGAGAAGGCTCTCGCGGGCGAAGACAAGGACGCGATCGAGTCGAAGATCACCAACCTCGAGCAGGTAGCGCAGGCGCTCTCCGCCGCGGCCCAGTCCGGTGGTGCGCAGGACACCGCGCAGCAGTCGGCACCGGGCGGCGGTTCGGCCCAGCCGGACGACGTGGTCGACGCCGAGTTCACCGAAGTCAAGGACGAGAAGAAGTAATTCGTCTTCGGCATGTAATGACGCGCCGCGGGCTCGATGCCGGCGGCGCGGTACCGACGGTTAACCGGAACGATCGCGCCGAGGGGCAACCCGTCGGTGCGTTCGTCCGTCCAGGGAAAGTACACGTGACATGAGCAAGCGCGACTACTACGAAATTCTCGGTGTCGAACGCACCGTGACCGAGGGCGACCTCAAGAAGACCTTTCGTCGCGTCGCGATGAAGTATCACCCTGACCGCAATCCGGACGACCCGGAAGCGATCGACAAATTCAAGGAAGCCAAAGAGGCTTACGAAGTGCTGGCCGACGCGCAGAAGCGCGCGATGTACGACCAGCACGGACACGCGGCCTTCG
>NZ_JBFUIT010000319.1:0-4423 GCF_056401735.1 Luteibacter sp. P4_D7_3 | reverse complement strand
TCGTTGCCCTCGACGAAGATTCGCCCGGCGGTAGGCCGTTCGAGGAGGTTGATCAGGCGCAGCATGGTCGACTTGCCGGCGCCGGAGTGTCCGATGATGCCGAACACTTCGCCGCGTTCGATCACCAGATCGACGGGCTCGAGGGCGGGAACGAGTGCTCCGTCCACCCGGTAGGACTTGGAAGCGGCGGCGAAACGGATCACGGGGGTTCCGACAGGCGATGAAAGCGCTCATGGTAGCCCAAGCCGCGCCACGGCCGGCGCGGCGGGCGTAGACTCCGGGCATTCCACCCACGTACGGAGACGCGCATGACCGCCATCTACGATTTTTCCGCCCGCGACATCGAGGGCAACGAACGTTCGCTCGCCGAGTACCGGGGCAAAGCCTTGCTGGTGGTGAATGTCGCGTCCAAGTGCGGCTTCACGCCGCAGTACAAGGGGCTGGAGGAATTGCAGAAACAGTATGCGGGCCAGGGCTTCGAAGTGCTGGGCTTTCCCTGCGATCAGTTCGGTCACCAGGAGCCGGGCGACGAGAACGAGATCCGCGATTTCTGTTCGCTGACCTACGACGTGAGCTTCCCGATGTTCTCGAAAATCGAGGTCAACGGCGAAAACGCGCACCCGCTGTACCGCTGGATGAAGGCGCAGAAGAAGGGGCTTCTCGGCACCGAAGGGATCAAGTGGAACTTCACCAAGTTCCTGATCGACCGCGACGGGCAGGTGGTCGAGCGCTACGCGCCGACCGATACGCCGGAGAAAATCGGCAAGGACCTGCCCAAAGTCCTGGGGTGATATTGGCTGGGCTTAGGTAGGTGCCGGGCTAATGTGGGAGCCGATTCATCGGCGATGGGTGCCGCGGCGTCACCGCTCCGTTGGCTTTTCGCCGCTGAAGCGGCTCCCACAGGTGAGGCGGCTCTCACATGAAAGGGGTTAGCGCAGCCAGGAAGGCTGGGTCTTGGTGAGGAAGGCGCTGAGGCCTTCCTGACCCTCGGCGGACACACGCAGCTGTGCGATCAGTGCGGCGTTCGCCGCGTCCACTGCCTGCATGTCCTCCACGTCCATGCCGCCCATACCCAGGGCGAGGTGCTTGGCCTCGTTCTGGGCAATCGGGCCACCCTTGCCGAGCAGGCCGACGACGCGGTCGATCGCGGCGTCGAGTTCCTCGGCGGGGACCGTCTCGTGAACCAGGCCCATGGCCAGCGCCGCGTCGCTGCCGAAAATCTCGCCGGTGATGAACAGACGGCGTGCCTGCCGAAGGCCGATGGCGGCGATGACGTAAGGCGAGATCACGGCCGGCACGAGGCCCAGCTTGACCTCGGAAAGGGCGAACTTCGCCCCCTCGGCGGCAATGGCGATGTCGCAGCAGGCGATCAGGCCCACGCCTCCGCCAAAAGCTGCGCCGTTGACCCGGGCCACGGTCGGCTTGTTCAGAAACTGAAGGCGGCGCATCAGGGTGGCCAGTCGCAGGGAGTCGGCCCGGTTGTCCGCCTCGCTGGCCGAGGCCATGCCGCGCATCCAGTTCAGGTCGGCGCCCGCCGAGAAGCTGGCGCCTGCGCCCGTAAGCACCACGGCCCGAATACCGTCGTCGCCTTCGATCCCGTCCAGCGCGGCCGTCAGGTCGGCAATGAGGACGTCGTCGAAGGCGTTATGGACCTCGGGGCGATTCATGACCAGACGGGCGAGGGTTCCCTCGCGGATCAATTGGACGGCGGACATGGGTTCTCTCCGGTTTGCGTAGGCGGCGATCATACGGGTTGCCTAGGCGGGACTGGCAGCGATTTCTTACTTCTGTGCAGGGCAATAGCGACAGGCGTACAATGCGAACAGTTCTTATTTGAGTATGCCCCGTTGCGCCTCTCAGAAGCACCGAAAGGTGCAAATGCCGTGGTCCAGACCGTTACAGATGCTCACCCTGCCGATCCGATCGCCCAGCGCCTGCGCGATCTCGGCTTTGTGTCGGGCGAACCGGTCCGCCTGGTCGCCCGAGGCCCGCTCGGTGGCGATCCCCTCCTGATCCAGATCGGTTCGACGCGGTTCGCGCTGCGCAAGACCGAAGCGGCTCGGGTGGATGTATCCGTGGACGGCACCGCATGAGCGCGGCATCCATGCGCATCGCCCTGGTCGGCAACCCGAACTGCGGCAAGACCGCTCTGTTCAACCAGCTCACCGGCGGACGCCAGAAGGTTGCCAACTACGCCGGCGTCACCGTCGAGCGCAAGGAAGGCCGTTTCATCGCGCCCTCCGGACGCACGCTGCACGTGCTCGACCTGCCGGGTGCCTACAGTTTCGATGCGACCAGCCCCGACGAAGCGATCACCCGCGACGTCTGCCACGGTCGTTATCCGGGCGAAGCCGCGCCGGATCTGATCGTTTGCGTGGCAGACGCGACCAACCTCCGCCTGCACCTGCGCTTCGTGCTTGAAGTGCGTCGTCTCGGCCGCCCGGTCGTGCTCGCGCTCAACATGATGGATGCCGCGCGTCGTCGCGGCATGGTCATCGATGTCGAAGGGCTTTCGCGCCGGCTCGGCGTGCCCGTGGTCGAGACCATTGCGATCAAGCGTGGCGGCGCTCAGGCGCTGATCGAGCGTATCGACGCCTCCATCCCCACGATCGTTCCTACTGCCTTCGACAACGCCAGCATCGAACAGCTGCATGCCGAGGTGCGTTCGATCCTGGCCGAGACGGTGACGTTGCCGCGTGATACCGCGGCCATCGACGACGCCATCGATCGCTGGGCGTTGCATCCGGTATTCGGCCTGTTGATCCTCGCCACGCTGATGTTCTTCATCTTCCAGGCGGTGTTCTCGTGGGCGCAACCGGTGATGGACGGTATCCAGGCCGGTATCACCGGCCTCGGCGCCTGGGTGACAGGGTTCCTTCCCGGTGACAGCGCGTTGCACAGCCTGCTCAACGACGGCGTGTTCGCCGGCCTCGGCGCCGTGCTCGTCTTCCTGCCGCAGATCCTGATCCTCTTCCTGTTCATCCTCGTGCTCGAAGAATCCGGCTACCTGCCGCGCGCCGCATTCCTGCTCGACAAGATGATGTTTCGCGTGGGCCTGACGGGCAGGGCGTTCATCCCCTTGCTCTCGAGCTTCGCCTGCGCGATCCCCGGCATCATGGCCACGCGTAGCATCCAGGATCCACGCGACCGCCTCACCACGATCCTCGTCGCACCGCTGATGACGTGCTCGGCGCGCCTTCCCGTGTACACGCTGTTGATTGCCGCCTTCATTCCCGATCGCGCGGTGTGGGGCGTGTTCAACCTGCAGGGCGTCGTGCTGTTCGCGCTGTATTTCGCGGGCATCTTCAGTGCGCTTGGCGTGGCCTTCGTGATGAAGCGCCTGCGCAAGGACAAGAGCGAGCACGCGCTGATCATGGAGCTGCCCTCGTACCGCCTGCCCAACGTGCGCGATATCGCGCTGGGTCTGTGGGAGCGCGCGCTGATCTTCCTCAAGCGCGTCGGCGGCATCATCCTCGCGCTGACCGTGTTGCTATGGTTCCTGTCCACGTTCCCGGGTGCGCCGGAAGGCGCGACGCAGCCTGCGATCGATTACAGCATTGCCGGCCGGCTCGGTCGCCTGCTCGAGTATGTCTTTGCGCCGATCGGCTTCAACTGGCAGATCTGCGTCGCGCTGGTGCCCGGTCTCGCCGCGCGCGAAGTGGCGGTCGCCGCGCTCGGTACGGTTTATGCGATGTCAGGCAGCGACGATGCGGTGGCCTCGCAGCTCGGGCCGCTGATTTCACACCAGTGGTCACTGGCCACCGCGCTGTCGCTGCTCGCGTGGTACGTGTTCGCGCCGCAGTGCATGTCCACACTGGCGGTCATCCGCCGCGAAACCAATTCCTGGCGTAACGTCGCGGTGGCGGCCGGCTATCTGTTTGGCCTGGCCTATCTCGCCTCGCTCGCCACCTACCAGATTGCGAGGGCGCTTTCATGAGCACGTTCGACATCGTCCAGGGCGTGATCATCGCGCTGGTCGTTGCAGTGGCGACGTATGTGGCTTTCCGCAAGCTTTTGCCAAAGACCTCCACGCGCGCGATGGCGCGAATCTCGGCCAGCCTCAATCACGAAGGCCGCTCGGCGGCGTTGCGTTCGCTCGGTCGCCGCTTGCAGCCCGCCGCGGCGACCGGCAGTTGCGGCGATGGTTGCGGCTCATGCGGCAGCTGCGGCCCGACGCCGACGGTGAAAACGGAAGCGCAACCGCTGCATTTCAAACCGCGTAGCTGACGAGCATTCCTTTGTAGGAGCCGATTCATCGGCGATCCCGCGGCAGCGGGCCAGTTTGACGCAAGCACCCGTTCGCCGATGAATTGCAGTGGTCAAGCTTTTCTGGACACCGGTGTAGGAGCCTGAGCCGCCAGTTGCTCGAAGAGCACTGGCGGGATGTCGTTTAGTCGCGAGTGTTGCCGTTCTAGGTTGTAGT
>NZ_JBFUIT010000318.1:0-4432 GCF_056401735.1 Luteibacter sp. P4_D7_3 | reverse complement strand
GACAATGGCGCCGTCGGGAAAAGCCCAGGCCGCGGCATGGACCGAGCCGGTAAAGGCATTGATCGGCTGCGATGCGCGCAGCGACTCCAGTGCCCGCTCGATCGCATCGACGCCTATCGTCGGTCCGGCACCGACGGGCTCAGGGTGGCGCACCACGTCTTCCAGCTCCCGGCTTCCGCAGATGCCACAGCCACTGCGTCCTGGCATCTCGCGTGGCAGGCGCTCTTTGTAGGAGCTGATGTCATCGGTGACCCCTGCGGAGCGCTTCGGTGACGATTCCGGCGAGCGCCCATCGCCGCTGAAGCGGCTCCTGCAGGTTTTCGCGGTACGGATGTTGACGGTGATCCCTTCGAGGACCTCCTGCACATCGATGCGCTCGATCTCCGCGATCGAGTCGACGCGACCTTCGGTCAGTGCAAAACCGCGGGCGAAGTCTTCCAGGTCCATTGGCGTCGCCATCATCACCGCGAACGGCTCGCCGTCGAAGTGCATCGCGACGGGCACCTCCTCGGCCAGCCGGTCGTCGTCCGGCGTTGCGACACCACGTTCGACACGCAGGACCGGTCGCGTGGTCGAGCCGCGGGGCGTCTGTCGATCAGACGGCATGCGCGACCCGTCCCTTCGGCTTCTTCTTGCCCTGTACAGCGGAAACGGTGATCCGGACCGGGACGGACTTATAGGCTGGCGTGCCGGAACGGCGGTCGTGGCTTTCCAGGGCGATGAGCGCATTGCCTTCGGGGTAGTACATCGCCACGGAGCCTTCGGCAATGTCGTACTCCACGGCAACAAAGCCGTCCACAGCGCGACGCTTGCCGTCGGCGGCATTGACACCTGTCGCGACCACGTCGATCCGGTCGCCGTGCTTGAGGCCACGGGCGGCGAGATCCTTGGCATGCATGAAGATCACGTCGCGCCTGCCCGTTACACCGCGATAGCGATCGTTCAGCCCGTAAATCGTGGTGTTGTACTGGTCGTGCGAGCGGATCGTCGTCAGCATCAGGTCGCCTTCGTCCAGCACCGGGTCTTCGTCGAGACCGCGCGCGAGAAGGAAATTCGCGCGCTTGTCCGGCGTGGCCCAGTCGCGTTCGCTCGCCGCCACGCGCAGGCGAAAGCCACCTGGCTGGCGAAGACGTTCGTTGAAGTCGAAGAAGATCGGGAAAACCTTTTCGATATCTTCGCGGATCAGGTCGTAATCGCCGACCAGACGATCCCAGTCGACCCGCGTATGCGGAAGGGTCGCTTTYGCGATGCCGCGTACGATCCATGGCTCCGATCGCAGGTGTTCGGAGGCTGGCTTCAGGCTACCGGCCGAGGCATGCACCATCGACATCGAGTCCTCGACGGTGACCGACTGCGCACCCGTCGCCTGCACGTCCAGCTCGGTGCGGCCGAGGCAGGGCAGGATGAAGGATTGCCTGGCCAGGATGAGGTGCGAACGGTTGAGTTTGGTCGCGATGTGCACCGCCAGATCGAGCCCGCGCATCGCCTCGAAGGTTTCTTCGGTATCCGGCATGGCCACGGCGAGGTTGCCGCCGAGGGCGACCAGCGCTTTCGAACGGCCATCGCGGATGGCGATGACTGCTGCGACCGCATCGTGGCCATGTTCCACCGGTGGCTCGAAGCCGTAGGTGGTGCGGATGCCGCGGTTGAGCCCGTCGTCGGGTTTCTCGGTAATGCCGACCGTGCGGTCGCCCTGTACGTTGCTGTGTCCACGCAGAGGGCAGATGCCGGCGCCCTGGCGACCGATGTTGCCGCGCAGAAGGAGCAGGTTGGCGATCTGCTGCACGTTCTCGGTGCCATGGGCGTGCTGGGTGATACCCATGCCGTAACAGACGATCACGCGGCTGGCCTTGGCGTAGATATCGGCGGCAGCTTCGATATCGACCCGGCTTAGGCCTGACTTCGCCTCGATGGCGTCCCAGCCGGTAGCGTCGACATCGTCGACGAGGGCCTCGTAGCCGGTGGTGTTCGCTTCAATGAAATCGCGATCGATCACGCCGGGCTGCCCCGCCGCAATCGCTTCCCGGTCGGCGGCGAGCAGGAACTTCATCATGCCCTTGAGCACGGCCACGTCGCCGCCGATCTTCAGTTTGTAATACGTCGATGCGATGCGCACCGAACTGTTGGTCAGCATCTCCACCGGGTGCTGCGGCGAAGTGAAGCGCTCCAGTCCGCGCTCGGGCAAGGGATTGAGGACCACGATAGGCACGCCGCGCAACGAGGCTTCGCGCAACGTCGAAAGCATGCGGGGATGATTGGTGCCGGGATTGTGGCCGATGCAGAAGATCGCATCGCAATGGTCGAAGTCCTCGAGTAGCACCGTGCCTTTGCCCGAGCCGATCGATTTCGGCAGGCCCACGCTGGTGGCTTCGTGACACATGTTCGAGCAGTCGGGAAAGTTGTTCGTGCCGTATTCGCGGACGAACAGCTGGTAGAGAAAGGCCGCCTCGTTGGAGGCACGACCGGATGTATAGAACTCCGCCATGTTCGGATCGGGCAGGGCGCGCAGCCCCTCCCCGATGCGACGGAAGGCCTCGTCCCATTCGATCGCCTGGTAGGTGTCGCTTGCACGGTCATAGGCCATCGGGTGCGTGATCCGCCCCAGGCCTTCGAGGGTGTAGTCGCTGAGGTTCCACAGGTCGGCGACCTTGTTCCTGGCGAAGAACTCCGGTTTCACCCGCTTGGCCGTGGCCTCCCAGGTGACCGCTTTAGCACCGTTCTCGCAAAACTCAAACGAGGACGTTTCCTTCGGGTCTGGCCACGCGCACCCCGGGCAATCGAAACCGGTGGGCTGGTTCATCCGGTGTAGTGCGATGGACTCGCGCCCCAGGGCGAGTTGGCCGCTGACGGCGCGCGCCACCGCACCCAGGGCGCCCCATCCGCCGGCAGCGCCTTCGTAGTCGCTGATGCCCGGAACGTCCGGGAGGTCTTTCTCGCTCATGGCCACGCCTCGTTCGCTACGCCTGGGCCAATCGTAAACGGGACCGCGTAATTAATCGCTGAAGTCGTCGTCGCGGCTCTTACCCGGGATTCACGTCGCCTTGGCAGGCGCTTCTGCAACCTCCGCGCGGCTCGGCGCCCTCCCCATGGCGCCTGGAAGAACGAAGTGTCCCTACAAATACGTGCCGCCGTTACCCAGGAACGGCAGTCTGCCTACGGCCTGCCCATTGGCGATCTGCGTGGCTTTGGCCGGGTCCGGGCCGATGCGTCGGTGGTGCAGCTGGCGCTGGACCGGGGCAGGGGCCTGCTTGGCGCATCCGGAGACGAGCAACCCTTGGTAAGCCTCGTTATGGACGGCGATGTCCATTGGGTCAACGCCTACGTGCCGGGCACCAATGTTCTTGAATCGACGGCCCGCACGGCGTCCGGCGAGCTTTGTGTCGTCGATTTCATGGCCCTTGCCGAAGGGCGTCCCGGGCAAGCCGAGGCGATTCCGGCGGGCCGTTTCGTACGCATCGTGACCTGCACGGAAGGGGATGTGGCGTTCGAGATGGTCTGTGGGGCTGGGCTTCATGGAGGCAATAGCGTCGCCGGTGAACCGGCACCTACCGAGCTGTTGGCGCAGGCAGGGTGGTATCTGGGCTGCTCGCGGCCGCTCCGCGTCGAAGAAGGTACCGCCGTCGCCTCGCTGCGGCTCGGGGCCGGTGAGAGCGTAGTCCTGGTCGTGAGCGAGACGGCCGTGCGGGGTGGCGTCGCCTTGGTCGCTTCGGCCTTTCATGCGCTCGGCGACACCATCCACTACTGGACATGGTGGAGCGATCGCTGCCGGTACAAGGGCGACGACTTCGACGCCGTCCTGCGCGAGGCGCTGTGCCTCAAGCTCGCCTGCTCGGCGGCGGGCCTGCAGGTCGAGGATCCGGGCGCGACAGGATTTTCGTGTGCCCCGCTGGGAGAAATGTCGCGCGTCGCGGCCCGCTTTCTCGACCTGGGATACCGACACGAATGTGCCGAGCTGCTCGCCTTTGTCCAGGAACACTCGCCACCCACCGTCCCGGGGCGCTGGGCTTGCGATGAGTCGTTCGGCGAGACTCTCGATCGCTATCTGGCGAAGTACGGGGACGCCGGACTGGTCGACTCACTCCGCGCCATGACCCATGTGCCGCCGCCGCATTCGCGCATAGCCTGATCCGGAAGCGCGCCCTCCCGTTTATGCGCCCGGGCCGCCCCCGATGTTCATACCGTCGCATGCGTCGGACGGCTCATCATGGATTCCGGAGATTCCGGTATGGCTGGTTTTTTTTAAAACCCTAACCTATGCCTACCCCGACGGCCCTGCCGCCTCGAACCTCAAACCAGGAATCTTCGCCATGAAATTCGCACTCGCCGCTCTCATCTCCTCCAGTCTCGCCTTTGGCGCTAACGCCAGCGCTGCAGAAAAACCGCCGATCGTACTGGTCCACGGCGCGTTCGAGAACGCTTCGGTCTGGGGGCT
>NZ_JBFUIT010000317.1:0-4435 GCF_056401735.1 Luteibacter sp. P4_D7_3 | reverse complement strand
GCAGCCGGTCGCGAGCACCCATCGCCGATGAATCGGCTCCCACCATACAGAGAGCGGCGGTCAGGCCGTCGCCAAAGGGCGCTCGATGGCGGCGATACCGCTGCGTGCGTGATCGACGATCTCGCCAGCGAGACGCAGTGCATCGAGGAAGGCGTCGACCTCGTCGGCGCGCCCGGTGAACTCGGCGACCGACTGGTTTCCTGCGCGTTGCAGGAGCCGTCCGCCGAACTGGGCGAGGCACGCATCCACCGCACCGGCACTGGCTTCGACGTGGGCGACGAGGAGTTCCCGCTCCACGTGTTCGCGCCGGGTGATCTCCGCGATCTCGATCACATCGACGAGCTTTGCCGTTTGCTTGATGATCTGCTCGACAACGGCGTCGTCGCCGAACACCACGAGCGTGAGGCGTGACGCATCCACGTCGTGCGTGGCCGCCACGGTGAGCGATTCGATGTTGTAGCCCCGCGAGGCGAACAGACCGGCAACGCGCGCGAGTGCACCGGCTTCGTTCTGCAACAGCATGGAGATCAGGTGGCGCATGTCAGAACATTCCCGTGGGTTCGGCGGTGTCGGTCGCCGGCGCGTGGCGACTGGCGATCCAGTCGCCGGTGATCATCTCGGCGTAGGTCGATCCCGGGCCCACCATGGGATAGACGCCGGCATCCGGATCGATGATCACCTCGAGAAAGGCCGGGCCCTCGAAAGCGAGGAAGTCGGCGATGGTGGCGTCGATATCGTCCGGCTTGTCGAGGCGCTGCGCCCATTCGAAACCGTCGGCCTGGGCGGCGCGAACAAAATCTTTCTTATGCAGGCTCTTGTCCGAGGCTGAGAAGCGGCCCTTGAAGAACAGCTTCTGCCATTGGCGCACCATGCCGTCGCCAGCATTGTTCATCACGACGACTTTCACGGGAAGGTCGTACGTCGTCACCGTTTCGAGCTCACCGATGTTCATGCGGATGCTGGCATCGCCGTCGATGTCGATGAYGGTCAGGTCGCGCCTGGCGAACTGCGCGCCGATCGCTGCGGGCAGGCCGAAGCCCATCGTGCCCATGGATCCCGACGTCAGCCAGCGACGCGGCTCGCGGAAGTCGAAATACTGCGCCGCCCACATCTGGTGTTGGCCAACGCCCGTGCTGATGATGGCGCGCCCGTCGGTGATGCGGTTGATCGCCTCGATGACCACGCAGGGATGGATCGTTTCACCGTCGCGGCAGAAGTCCATGGCATGGCTTTTCTTCAGTGCGGCGACGTGGTCGTGCCAGGGAGCGTAGTCGGTTGTGAAGCCGATGCGCTGGCCGTAAGCGAGCAGGCGCTCCAGGGACGCGTCCAATGAACCGATATGGTGCCAGTCGACCGCCTTGACCTTACCGATCTCCGCAGGGTCGATATCGATCTGGGCAATCGCGCGTGCCTTCGGTGCGAACTTGGCCGGCACCCCGACCACCCGGTCATCGAACCGGGCACCGAGCGCGAAGACGAGGTCGCAATCGTCCATGGCATAGTTGGCATAGGCGGCGCCATGCATGCCCAGCATGCGCAGGGCGAGCGGGTCGGTGGTATCGAAACCGCCGATGCCCATCAGCGTCGTGACGACCGGCAGGCCGAACGCGCGTGCGAACTCCCGGAGTACGCCTGCGGCTCCGGCTGAAACGATGCCGCCACCTGCGTAGATCAGCGGCCGCTTAGACGCGGCGAGCATGGCGAAGAATTCGGCGCACTGAGTATCGTCGATGACGGCGGATTCCACCGCATGCAAGCGAGAACGGTAGCCGCGCACCGCAAGTTCGCGCCGGCCTTCGAAGATGAGTGGCGCGTTCTGGACGTCCTTGGGTATGTCGATAACCACGGGCCCTGGCCGCCCGCTCCGGGAGATATGAAATGCCGTGCGCAAGGTGGCCTCGAGCGTGGAAGCATCGGTCACCAGGAACACGTGTTTCGCGCAGGCGCCCATGATCGTTGTGATGGGCGCCTCCTGGAAGGCGTCGGTACCTATGGAGCCCGTGGGAACCTGGCCGCAGATCACGACCAGGGGAATCGAATCGGCCATGCAATCGCGCACCGGCGTCACGGCATTCGTGGCACCCGGTCCGGAGGTGACGAGTGCGACGCCCACGCGACCCGACGCGCGTGCATAGCCGGCCGCCATGAAGCAGGCACCCTGTTCGTTGGCGGGCACGATGAGCGGCAGGGATTCGCGGCCGTCGTCGTGGAGATGGCTTTCGTTGTAGCGGAATACCGCGTCGTACACAGGAAGGATGGCGCCACCGGAGTAACCGAAGAGTACGTCGAGGCCCTCGTCGGCAAGCACTTGCACGACGATGTCCGCCCCGGTCATGGACTGGCCAGCCAGGGGATGATTCACGGTTGGACGGCGAATGTCGCCGACGGATTCCAGTTGCGCGTTCACGGGTATGTGAGTCCTTTAACGTCGAAAAGCCTGAGCTCTTGTAGGCGCCGCTTCAGCGGCGAAGGGGGCTCGCCGCCATCGGCCCGCTGCCGCGGGATCGCCGGCATAGCCGGCTCCTACAGGGTTTCGGTCAGTCAGCTTTGGCCGGTTCGGCGGCTGGCTTTGGCTGGTTGGTGGCTAGCCAGGGCATGCGGGCGCGTAGCTGCGCACCGACCTTCTCGATCGGGTGATCGAGATCGCGCTGCTTGAACGCCTTGTAGTTGGGCAGGCCAGCCTTGTACTCGGCGGTCCATTCGCGGGCGAACGTGCCGTCCTGGATCTCGGTGAGCACCTGCTTCATGCGCTGCTTCGTACCTTCGTCGACGATGCGCGGGCCACGCGTGTAGTCGCCGTACTGCGCGGTCTCCGAAATGAACTCGAGCATGCGGGCGATGCCGCCCTCATAGAACAGGTCGACGATCAGCTTGAGCTCGTGCATCACCTCGTAATAGGCGATCTCCGGGCGATACCCTGCCTCGACGAGGGTTTCGAATCCCTTGATGACCAGTTCGCTGGCACCACCGCAGAGCACGGCCTGCTCACCGAACAGATCGGTCTCGGTTTCTTCCTTGAAGTCGGTTTCAATCAGCATCGCGCGTGCACCGCCGATGCCGGCGGCGTAGGCCGTGGCACGTTCGGTGGCATGGCCAGTGGCATCCTGGTGCACCGCGTAGAGGCAGGGTACACCGCGACCGATTTCATACTCGCGGCGGACGAGCGCGCCCGGACCCTTCGGTGCGACGAGCACCACGTCGATGTCCTTGCGTGGTTCGATCTGGCCGAAGTGCACGTTGAAGCCGTGGGCGAACAACAGCGTCGCGCCGGGCTTGATGTTCGGCTCGATCGAGTTCTTGTAGATCTCGGGCTGGGTCATGTCCGGCGTGAGCACGGCGATCAGGTCCGCACCGCGGACGGCATCACCGGGCTCGGCCACGGCGAAGCCGTCGACATACGCGCGGCTCCAGGACGGGCCACCGGGACGCAGGCCGACTACGACGTCGAGTCCGGAGTCCTTCAGGTTGAGCGCGTGTGCGCGGCCCTGGCTGCCGTAGCCGAGGACGGCGATACGGGCGTTCTGCAGCGGTGCGGTGGTGGCTTGCTTGTCGGTCACGGGGTGTCTCCTTGAGATTGCGAAGGTGTCATTCGGTGGTGGCTTGTTGTGGGAACCGATTCATCGGCGATTGGGGGTCGCGACACGGTCAGGGATTCGCCGATGAATCGGCTCCTACAGATGGGGGTGCTGGATAGGGTCAGTTACCGATGAGTTCCTGCGTCATGTCTTCTTCGTCGGATCGGCGTCGGGCGGGCGCCGTACCTGTCGCCGGCGCGTCGTCGAAGGCCTGGGTCACCGCGCCTTCCGCCGCCGAGCCAACCAGGCGCGCGTACTTCGCCAAAACCCCGCGCGTTACCTTGGGTGGTGTGGGTTGCCACGCGCCACGGCGCGAGGCGAGGTCGGCATCGGTACGCAGTTCGCGCGTCGATGCATCGATGAAGATGGCGTCGCCTTCGCGGAGCAGTCCGATCGGGCCACCGCGTGCGGCTTCGGGTGCGATGTGCCCGACCATGAAGCCGTGCGTGGCACCGCTGAAGCGGCCGTCGGTGATCAGCGCCACGTCGTTACCCAGTCCGCGACCGACCAGGGCAGCGGTGACGGCCAGCATCTCGCGCATGCCTGGACCGCCGGCAGGCCCTTCGTTACGAATGACCATGACATCGCCCGAGCGGATACGACCGGCCTGCACCGCGGCGAACGCCTCTTCTTCGCTTTCGAACACGCGGGCGGGACCCGCATGGCTGCTGCGACCGTGGCCGGCCAGTTTCAGGATGCAGCCTTCCGGCGAGAGGTTGCCGTAGAGGATGCTATATCCGCCGCGCGGCTTGAACGCATGAGCGACCGGGCGCACCACTTGCTGCCCGTCGGTTGCCGGCGGCGCGGCGTCCAGCTCTGCGAACAGGCTGCGGCCCGTGACCGTCGGTGTATCCGTCAAC
>NZ_JBFUIT010000316.1:0-4453 GCF_056401735.1 Luteibacter sp. P4_D7_3 | reverse complement strand
GGCCGACCTTCCGCCGAACGTCTGGGAGTTCATCAAGAAGAACAAGTTCTTCGGCATGATCATTCCGAAGACCTACGGCGGCCTCGGCTTCTCGGCGCTGGCTCACTCGGCCGTGCTGCAGAAGCTCTCGAGCATGTCGCAGACGGTCGCCTCCACCGTCGCCGTGCCGAACTCGCTCGGACCCGGCGAGCTGCTCATGCACTACGGCAGCGACGAGCAGAAGAACCACTTCCTGCCGCGCCTGGCCGATGGCCGTGAAGTTCCGTGTTTCGCGCTGACCGGTCCCTACGCCGGTTCGGACGCCACCTCGATTCCCGATTTCGGCATCGTCACCAAGGGCATGTGGAACGGCGAAGAAACCGTCGGTATCCGCCTGACCTTCGATAAGCGCTACATCACGCTGGCGCCGGTCGCGACCATCGTCGGCCTCGCCTTCCGCATGTACGACCCGGACAAGCTGCTGGGTGAGAAGGAAGACCTGGGCATCACGCTGGCGCTGCTGCCGCGCGAAACCCCGGGGATGGAAATCGGTCGTCGCCACTTCCCGCTGAACACGCCGTTCCAGAACGGCCCGGTGCACGCGAAGGACATGTTCGTGCCGCTGTCCGTACTGATCGGTGGCCCGCACATGGCCGGCCAGGGCTGGCGCATGCTGGTCGAGTGCCTGTCGGTGGGTCGCGCGATCTCGCTGCCGTCCAACGCCACAGGCGCTTCGCGCATGGCGGTCTCGGCGACCGGTTCGTATGCGCGCATGCGCAAGCAGTTCGGCCTCGCTATCGGCCGTTTCGAAGGCGTGGAAGAAGCGCTCGCCCGCATCGGCGGCCTGACCTACGCCATGCAGGCACTCTCGCGTGCCACCGCCGCCGCCGTCGATCGCGGTGAGAAGCCGGCCGTGCCGTCGGCCATCGCCAAGTACCACGCTACCGAGTGGTGCCGTCAGATCGCGTCGGACGCGATGGACGTGCACGGTGGCAAGGGGGTCATCCTCGGCCCGAAGAACTACATGGGTCGCGGCTGGCAGTCGGTGCCGATCGCCATCACGGTGGAAGGCGCGAACATCATGACGCGCAGCCTGATGATCTTCGGTCAGGGTGCGATCCGCTGCCATCCTTACGTGCTGAAGGAAATGCAGGCACTGGGTATCGCCGATTACCGCGAGCGCCTGAAGACCTTCGACAAGGCACTCTTCGGCCACATCGGTTTCGGCTTCTCCAACGCCGTGCGCAGCTTCGTCCTGGGACTGACCGCGGCGAAGATCGGCGACACCGCTGGTGACGCTTACACGCGCCGCTACTACCGCAAGCTCAACCGTTACTCCGCGGCGCTGGCACTGTGTGCCGACGTGGCGATGGGTGTGCTCGGCGGCAAGCTGAAGTTCAAGGAAAAGCTGTCAGCTCGTCTGGGTGATGTGCTCTCGTACCTGTATATCGCCAGCGCGATGCTCAAGCGTTACGAAGACACCGGCCGTCCGGAAGCGGATCGTCCGCTGCTGGCCTGGGCTTTCCACCAGTGCGTGTGGAACATGCAGATGGCGCTGGACGGCGTGATCCGTAACTTCCCGGTGCGCCCGGTGGCCTGGGTACTGCGTGCCCTGGTGTTCCCGTTCGGTCGCCGCGAAGTGCCGCCGTCGGATCGCCTCGGTCGCCGCGTCGCCGCGCTGATCACCGCGCCCAGCGAAGCCCGCGAGCGCCTGACCACGTGGACCTACCTCACCCCGACGGCGAACAACACGGTGGGTCGCATGAATGCGCTCCTGCCCGACGTGATCGCCGCCGAGCCGGTGGAGCGCAAGTTCCTCAAGGCGTTCAAGGGTGGCCAGCTGAAGTCGCACACGTACAACGAGCAACTCGCCGAGGCCGAGAAGCTGGGCGCCATCACCGCAGCCGAGCGCGACCTGCTCCAGCGCGTGCGTGACGGCGTCGCCGAGTTCATCTCGGTCGATGACTTCGACAGCGAAGAGCTGCGTGCGGGCGTGCAGAAGAAAGCGGAAGCGATCAACAAGGTGCGCGCTGCGTAAGTAGCCACGCGTTCTGTAGGAGCCGATTCATCGGCGAAGAGGGCCGCGAGCAATCGCGGCCTTTTTTTGTTCCCCCGCATCCTGTGGGAGCCGCTTCAGCGGCGAAAGGCCGGCCGCTACGCGCCCCACGTAACCAGCGGCTTACGCCGCCTGACGCTGGTGTCCGTGACGGGAGCCGCGAGGGGCAAGGCCCTTGGGGCCGCGGCGCGGCTCTTCGAGACGGGCGGTAGCAGGGCTTTCGCTTCGTAAGCGAGTCGGGGCCGCCCTCAGCTTAAGCGGCCCCAAGRACCTTGCCCCTCGCGGCACCGAASGCTGAGGCKGCGTGSGGTCGAGCACACCGCCGGTAGCTTGCCTCGCTGCTGTTGTAGGAGCCGCTTCAGCGGCGAACCCTCAACATTCATCCCGCGACTGACGCTTTGGCTAACCGACTATTCGAACTGGGGCATCCCCCCTTCTTTACTCGACGACCTTGCGATTCCTGGCAACGGACTCACGAATGAGCTTCGGATCGAAGTCGGTCAAAGAAATCCAGGAAAGACTCGAGGGATAGTCGAGGACCGACTTGTAAACGACAACGCCGGCATCGCCGTTCTGCACGGAAGTTGTCTCAACGTGCTGAAGATGCCACGCGGCTTTCTCTTTGGACCACGCGAAGCTATAGGTCGTGCCGCCGCGAGCCAACTGGTTGAAATAGATGATTTCGTTAGAGGTCACCGTGAGACTGCTGTTGAGTCCAAGCGCACTCGCGTGCTTGAGCTCCTCGCTGGAAGTGCACTCAACGATTCTGCTGTTCCTATCTGACGCAACAAAGTGCCCGCCGTCATTCCTGAGCACCACCAATTCGCATGGGTTGGTTTGCTGTCCATCGTGGACTGGGTGACGAATCAAGACGACTGCTCCGTCATCGCCTTCCCCTGGCTGCTGGGCACTCTTGAGCGCAAGAATGGTGTCTTGCGTGGTGAAGAGCGAACGCAGGTTCGTGGGAATTTGGTAAGGCTCGGTGGCGAGTTTGGCAGATACTCGCAGGGGAGACGTCCGCGCCTCTAGCTCAGCGGCGCGATGGGCCGTGCGCGTAAGGCGGCATTCGTTAGCGCCGAGCATGGCCGCTGTCCCTCCGTTGGCGGGTGGTGCACAGGCGTCGTCTCGGTCGCTCATCCATGCCCGCTCCTGGTCGCGTAGGGCATTGCGTTCCGCGCTMGATATCGATTGCCGTAGCGACTTGTAAGCGGTGTTGAGTCGCTGATCCTGGAAGTCGTATTCCGTGCCGATGCAATCGTTGAGCGCCAAGGTCGCACCCTTGGAAGCTTTGAGGCACGTGTAGTATGCAGCGCGCAGTGGTTCCTCCGTAGCAGTGTTCTCTTGTCCGTGCGCATTGCACACGACGAAACACAGCATTCCTAGCGCAGAAATCCAGTGAATCACGTGGCTGAAACTCCTTGTCGGTGGAGACGCAACACAGGTCGCCCATCAGGACCACATCCTCGGCGAGACTGTCGCATCTGATCGCGTTGAGCGGAAGCAGCGACACGGAAATTCGTATCCATCTTAGGCCCGCTATTTCCATTACAGATAGCGACATTGGGCTATCGAGTTCGCACCTACAGACAACCCAATATTGTTTTGCTACGGTCATCCCGTTGCCTGCGTCGTCGTTCGTCGTGTCGCGCAGRCAACCATCGCTCAATGCGGTGAAGAAGCGCGAAGCAGGAGTGTTACGAGCACACCTGCTTCGCTAACCAAATCCAACTTAGGACCCAGTTGATATGGCTGTTACCGATCATACGTCACCCGCTCGCCCGCCGAATCCCCTCGGCGACACCCCCTACGGTTACCGGGTTGTCTGCGTCCCACGCAGACACGGTTAAAGAACCGGGGCGTCAGCGAATTCTGAGAAGTTTCTTGGCCGTGTAACCCGGCGCGTACCTACCTGCGCCGACGAAGCGGGCTGACGCTCACTCACTTCATCAATCAAGCCACCCGGCGCCCGGTCACGGGCAGTCGTGAACCCGCGAGTCCGTTAGATCCGCGGCACGTCGCTTTGTGGGCGTGCCGCACCTGGGCAAGCGGCGGCTTTATCAAGGATCAGTGATGTCTTCGAACAACGACCATGGCGCAAGGCGCCGTGCGCGCTACTACGCCGACCCCGATGCATCAGCGCACGATCTTCTCAATAACGCTGCCGAACTGTTGCAGTTCGCACGCGGAGTCACCGAGCTGCTCGCCGAATTCGTGCATGAGTCGGATGCGGTCGATTGCCGGCGCATGGCGTTGTCACTCGATGCGGTCGCCGCGCTTACGCAGATGGGCGCGCATTGTGCGGCGGAGGCGCATGCGCGGCTTACGTGGGAGAGACGTTCCGCTGCGGATGAGGTGTTGGGGCCGCATTGATGGGTCGAGCGTAGGCAGGTGCGGCCCCATTCGCACGCGCGACAGGCT
>NZ_JBFUIT010000315.1:0-4461 GCF_056401735.1 Luteibacter sp. P4_D7_3 | reverse complement strand
GGCGAGCAGAAGGCCGACGCGCGCCTGATCGGCCAGTTCGGCGTCGGCTTCTATTCCGCCTTCGTCGTGGCCGACAAGGTCACGGTCATCAGCCGTCGCGCGGGCGAGCCGACCGAAGCCGGCGTGCGCTGGGAAAGCGATGGCAAGGGCGAATACACGCTCGAGGACATGAATGTCACCGAGCGCGGCACCACCGTCGTGCTGCACCTGAAGGCCGACGAAGACGAGTTCCTGAAGTTCTGGACGCTGCGTGCGGCCGTGACCAAGTACTCCGACCACGTGGCTTTCCCGATCCGCATGCCGGCCGAGAAGGATGGCAAGCCCGATCCGACCGAGTGGCAGACGATCAACTCGGCGTCGGCCCTGTGGAGTCGTCCCAAGAGCGAGATCACGGACGAGGAATACCAGAACTTCTACAAGGCGCTCGGTCACGACTTCAACGACGCGCTGGCCTGGACGCATAACCGCGTCGAAGGCAGCCAGAGTTTCACCACGCTGCTCTACGTGCCGGAACAGCCGCCGTTCGACCTGATGATGGGCGGCCGTGAAGAGCGCAAGGGCCTCAAGCTCTACATCAAGCGCGTCTTCATCATGGACGCCGCGGAAGAATTGCTGCCGAACTACCTGCGCTTCGTGCGTGGCGTGGTCGATGCCGACGACCTGCCGCTCAACGTCAGTCGCGAAATCCTCCAGCAGAACCGCCAGCTCGAGCGCATCAAGGCCGCCTGCACCAAGCGCGTGCTGGACCTTCTCGAGAAGGTGTCGCGCGATGAGCCGGAGAAGTTCGCGACGTTCCTCGCCGGCTTCGGCAACACGCTGAAGGAAGGCATTGTCGAAGACACCGCCAACCGCGATCGCATCGCCAAGCTGCTGCGCTTTGCATCGACCAAGGGCGACGGCCAGGCGAAGACGGTTTCGTTCGACGATTACATCGGCCGCATGGGCGAAGGCCAGGACACCATCTGGTACGTCACCGCGGACAGCTACGCCGCCGCCGCCGGCAGCCCGCAGCTGGAAGCGCTGAAGGCCAAGGGCATCGAAGTGTTGCTGATGTCCGACCGCGTCGACGAGTGGATGCTCGGCTACCTCACCGAATACGACGGCAAGCGCCTGCGCAACGTGTCCAAGGGCGAGTTCCCGCTCGACGAGGCTGACAAGGCGAAGCAGGAAGCGGCGTCCGTTGAAGCCGCCCCGCTGATCGAGCGCACGAAGACCCTGCTCGGTGATCGCGTCGGCGACGTTCGCGTCTCCGCGCGTCTCACCGATTCGCCGTCGTGCCTCGCGCTGGCCGACTTCGACCTCGCGCCGCACCTTGCCCGCCTGTTGCGTGAAGCCGGGCAGGATGTGCCAGAGTCGAAGGCCGTGCTCGAGTTGAACCCCGAGCATCCGCTGGTCAAGCGCCTCGCCGCCGAGACCGACGATGCCAAGGCCGGTGACATCGCCGGACTGCTCCTGGAACAGGCCGAGATCACCGCCGGCGCCCAGCTCGCCGATCCCGCCGCCTTCGTCCAGCGCATGAACCGCGTCCTCCTCGGCTAAATGTGGGAGCCGCTTCAGCGGCGATGCTCTATGTAGGAGCCGATTCATCGGCGATTGGGTGCTCGCGTCAACCTTCAACGGCTGCGCTTGCCCCATCGCCGCTGAAGCGGCTCCCACACAGAGCCTGCTATCGTCGTCTCCCATGTCAGCCCTGCTTATTCTCTTCGCCTGCCTCGCCCTAGGCATCCTGTGCCGGCGCTTCGCCACGTTGCCCGAAGGCATCGTCCCCGGCATCAACTGGTGGGTGCTCAACATCGCCTTGCCGGCCCTCGTGCTSGCGCTCGTTCCGCACGTCACGATCGATGCGCGGCTCTGGTTCCCGGTCGTCGGCATGTACGTCACGTTCTTCGGGGCATGGGCACTGTTTGCCACACTCGGCCGGATTTTCGCGTGGTCGCCTGCGCGGGTCGGCTGCCTGACCCTGGTCTGCGGCCTCGGCAATACCTCGTTCATGGGCTATCCGATGATGGAAGCCCTGCATGGCAAGGCGGGGCTTTCCGTAGCGGTCATCGCCGACCAGCTCGGTTGCTTTCCGATGCTGGCAGCAGGCGGCATCGTGGTGGCGTCGTTGTACTCGGGCCGGGGTGCGAGCGTGGCTGCCATCGTGCGCCGTGTGCTGACTTTCCCAGCCTTCGTCTGCCTGGTGATCGGCGTGGTCGTCGGGCTGCTGGGCGGGTGGCCCGCGGGCATCGAGAAAGTGATGCTGCAGATCGGCTCGACATTGACACCGCTGGCGCTGTTCTCGGTCGGCCTTCAGTTCCGTCTGCACCTCCAGCGCGATCAGCTGGGTGCGCTCGTCACCGGGCTGGGTTGGAAGCTGGTGTTGGCGCCGCTGGTGGTGTTTGGCATCGGTATCGCCGCGGGCCTCAGTGGCCTGACCCTTACGGTCGGCGTCCTGCAGGCTGCCATGGCGCCGATGATCTCCGCGGCGATCCTGGCCGACCAGTACGACCTCGAGCCCCTTCTGGCGAACACCGTCCTTGGCGCCGGCATCCTGCTCTGCCTGATCACGGTGCCATTGGGCAACCTATTGCTGCCTGCGGGCTGAGGCTTGGCTTTGCGCCGCTGCGACCTCACACTTTCCCCATGACCGAAACCCCGACGATCCCTGGCGTGCGTGCCGATGTGTGGCTCTGGGCCGCCCGCTTCTTCAAGACCCGCGCGTTGGCCAAGGAAGCGATTGTCGGCGGCAAAATCGAGCTCAACGATGCCGCGTGCAAGCCGGCGAAGACGGTGCAGATCGGCGACCACCTGAAGATCACGAGGGGCGACGAGCGCTTCGTGGCGGTCGTCGCCGCGCTGTCCGAAAAGCGTGGTCCGGCGCCAGAGGCGCGCAAGCTCTACACCGAAACCGAAGAGAGCATCGCCGAACGCGAGCGTCAGCGCGAGGATCGCCGGCTCACTGGCGGCGCCTTGCTTCGCCCCCACGGTAAGCCGGACAAGCACGCACGCCGTTTGATCCAGGACCTGAAGAAGACGCTCTGACCATGCTCGTTCCCACCGACATCGTGCCGGGACGGCTGCTCAGTCGTCATGGACGCACGCGTGGCCATCGTCTCCTGCAAGCGATCGGCAGGCTGTTTCCGTCGTTCGCGATGCGATCCGGCACGGCGCTCGACCTGCACCAGTACGGCATCGTCGTGCGCCGTGCCGCGCAGCGAAGAATCGTCTTCGTGCCGTTCATGGCGATGGCCGATCTCCACCTCTATCGCACGGGTCGGCGACTGTCCGGGCCGGCCGATGCGCTCGCATTTCGCCGTGGTCCGGACGATCCGTGGGTCGACGTGCTCGACGACCATGGCGACGCATTCCATCTGCGCGGCGAAATCATCGGCGGCCAGTTGCGTGAGCGCGGCCCCCTGGCGTTGCGCACGCTGGAAGCCGGCGAGGTGCTGACGTTCCACGCCGTCACGCACGCCGTCGTTCGATTGAGCAGCGTGGGTGTCGATATCGACGGGCAGCACTTTTCCATCGCGGACATCGCGAAGCTCGACGAAGGTGGTCCGGACGGTTCGTTGCGACTGTTGGACGCTTACGGCCACACGCTGTGGAGCGTGCACACGCTGTCGCTGTTCAGTGCGGATCTTTTTGTTGTGCTGATGCGCACGATGATCGAAGCGCACCAATATGGCATCACACAAAAAAGGCCAGGTCCGGCGCCCTGAGCGTCGGCGACGGTCCGGCTAGTGGGGCCTGCATCACGGTACGCCTACCGAGAATTGGCCTTTACTTGTCTGCTCGACGGTTGTGGTGTTCAATCGACGGACGCCGGCATGGCGATCCAATCATCAGGGAACAAGGACAGTATGATGTTTTACGCTCCTCGTAATGCGAGCGCTCGTATGCGCTCCTTGCTCTACTTTGGCTTGGGAGTCGCATTCCTGTGCCTGGCGCCGGCCGCTCACGCATACGCCGGCGAATCATCGGGCACACCGGCGGTACCCGAGAGCACCGCCCCAGCAGGCGGCGGCGCTCTGCCGGTTCCGTACACCCCCGAAGAATCGACCCAGCTTTGCGAAGCCAACTTCACAGAAGTGCCCGATTTCATCGGTGGGACGCTGCCCGTATACGGTACCTGGACACTCACATCGTCCGGCGAAGACACGCACGGCGCCATAGCTCGCCTCAAGGCGTTCCTTGGCAAGATACCCGACACCAGGATCGCGCACGAGGAATACCGCGGTTCGAAGGGCATTGTGGATATCATCGCGCTTGGCCCCATGTTTGCCGAACCGTCGAAAGTGACGGTGCCGCGTTACGCTCCACTTGAGATGCGTGTCGAGTTCGATGGGGAAATGGGCGCGACATCGCTGGTGATCCGCCCTTGGCGAAAGCAACAAGGCACGCGGGACATACTCAAATACGCAGCTTGCTCCATGCTCGCTGCCGCCGCGACAGGCAAGATGCCCGCGCTACCGGAAC
>NZ_JBFUIT010000314.1:0-4463 GCF_056401735.1 Luteibacter sp. P4_D7_3 | reverse complement strand
CCTCCACGCGCGCCACCGCGTCGCTGCCGCGCTTAAGGCGCAACGCATTGATCGGCAGTGCCGCCGGTAACGCGTAGTCGTAGTCGACGCCCTGCCCGCTCGACGTCGTCCGGGTCGGCTCGACATCCAGCCACCGGCGCGGAGCTTCGTCAACGACGAGTTTTTCTTCCACCCGTCCGGCCAGGTTGACGGTGGCGTCGCCCGCCGTCGCCCAGTGCACGCTGCCGCTGACGATACGCACACGGAAGTAGCGACCCGTCGCGCCTTCGATCTTCACCGTGGTGACATCGGGTGCGTTGCCGTTGCGTCCCATCGACAGGATCGTGGCCTGCCGGACCAGGCTCGTCCACGATTGCAGATCGTCGCTCACGTCGATTGAGACGTTGTCGAGCTGCACGTCCGCACCGTCGCTCACCTGGGTCGGCGGGAAGGTGATCTGACTGAGGTTGATGGGCGTGCGCGCATCGATCAGCCACTCCTTCACCGGGCCGGGCGCCGTGCTATTGCCGGGCTGGATAACGATGTCGCCGTTCGTGCTGCGCTCGATACGCGGTCCCGGCGAATCGGCTTCGGCAGGCGGCACCGCGAGCAACGGCAAGGTCAGCGTGACCCGGCGCGATACGGATTGCAGCGGCTGATACGGTCCCGAAGGCACCTGCATGCCGTCCGCGTCGACGACGACCACATCGGTCAGCATCGTATCCGGGCGGGTCCAGTTGTAAGCGTCCTGTGGCAAGGCGACCACGTAGGCCGGCGCAACCGACTCGGTCGCGATCGGATAACTGACGGCGTAATGGCGAGCGGGTTCGATAACGGGCGTCGTCGCCTGAGCGCTGGACGCGACCAGGGCGAGGGCCAGCAGACCAGGGCGAACGTCAGGACGCATGCTCAGACTCCGAGGCGGGTTCAGCGGGTTGCCGCGGCGGCGCGGGCGCAAGGTAGCCGATAACCGTGCAGAGCAGGCCATAGGCGATGAACGAGGCGATGCCGAACAGGTTACCGAGGTGCCCGCGATCGACGAGCAACAACTTAGCGAGCACCAGTGCCATGGTGCCGGCACCGGCCATCCACAGCAGACGTTGCCCACGCTTCGAACCGAGCACCCAGGCGACGACACCGATGATGCTCCAGACCACGGTGAGCGACAGCTCGGCGAGGCTCGAATCCGGCATCGAGTTATCCCACGGCACGCCGCCGAGATGATGCACGGAGCGCAGCGTCATGCTGGTCGCAATGATGAAGAACATCACGGCGAGGACGGCCGGGCGCACACGACGCACACTCACCGGCATGGTGGCGTCGGAGATGCCACGCGCGGTGAGCAGGAGCACGGCGACCAGCAGCAGGTCGATCGGGTTGAGTACGGGAATGAAGACGAGCGGGTTCGAGGCACCGGCGGTACCGAGCGCGATGAGGCCGGCGACGAACAGGGCCAGCGCGGCACAGGCACCTACCGCATTCCGAATCGCCTCGGCATACACGTTCAGCGGCGCAGCGACCACACGCGGACGCCACAGCACCAGCGCCGCCAGAAGCAAGGTCGGCATGGCGGCGGCAAGCACTTTCCATCCCTGCCCCATCGTCGTCACGAAGTCGAACGCGAGCACGATGGCCGCAGTGCCGATGGCAAGCCAGCGCACCCAGCCGAGGGTTGCCGCGAGAATCGCCGCAACGCGATGCGCCGCGAGCGCACGCAGGGTGAACCAGCCCGTCACCAGCATCACCGCCACGCCCGCCAGCGGCCAGCCGGCGAGCGGCTGGATGCTTTCCTCAGCGGCCGTCAGCGCCACCACCATGCCTGCGAAGAGGAACAACGGCACGCTGAAGGCGAGGACCACGCCGAGATCGAGCTTGCGCACGCGCTTGCATGCTTCGGCGAGGAGCCACGCGGTGACCGCAAGCACGGCCAGCCAGTAACCAAAGGCCAGCGGCCGATCGATCACGAAGGTGTCGATCTCGTTGATGAAGCTGACCAGCCACCAGATCACCGCCCAGACCAGCAGGCCAACACGTGCGAGGCCGGACACGCCCCGCGACATGCCATGCCGGTCGAACTGCCACACACCGACACCGGCACCGATCACCAGCAACAGGCTGCCGATGAAGGCGGCATTGAGGATGGGCAGGTCGTTGTAGTGATGCGTGAAAATCGCCGCGATGGCCCAGGCGATGCCGGCGGCCAGTTGCAGGAATACACCGGACCAGCGCGGCAGGCGTCGCGCCTGACGGAAACCCAACCAGATCAGGCCCGCACCTTCCAGCGCGAACACGCTGGCGGTCACACTGGCACTGAGCGCAAGCGGCACGGCAATCGTCGCGAAGGCCACCGCCAGCACGGCCCATGTTTCGCGCAGCAGGCCCATGTCTTCTCGCTTGCGGATAGCGAACGCGATGGCGACATAGACGACCGCAGCGACCAGCGCCGAGAGCGCCAGCGGCATCGGTTCCCAATCGAGCAAGGCACCTTGCAGCAGCAGGCTGGCGATGGGATTGCCGAACATCAGGCAACCATCGAGGATCGCGCGCCCGCGCTTCGGCGAACGCAGCACGTGCAGCCAGGGCACGGCGAGATACAGGAGGAAGTGCAGGATCAGGAACGGCTCGGTGCTGGCGAAAAGCGCCGGCCGATAACTCAGCACACCCCACGCCGTCCCGACACCGAAGGTCGCGACGAAGCCGAGCACGTTGAGCACGCGCCACGCTTTCTTCCAGGCAATACCGAGAATGCCCAGGTTGAGAATGGCGTAATAAGTGAACAGGGCGACGTGATTGCCCTGCCCCGTCGACGCGATGATCGGTGCCGCGAAACCCGCAATCAAGCCGAGCACGGCGAGCGCCAGTGCGTCCTGCAACACGGCAAGTACGCCCAGGCCCGCGACGAAGACGATGAGCAAGGCAAACGTCGCGGTAGCGGGTAGCAATCCGTAGAGCCGGTACGCGGCGAACACCGTCATCACCAACACACCCAGCGCACCACCCTGCAACGACAACGCAAACGCACGGCGCTTATCCCGCTGCATCCAACCGAAACCCACACCCGCGATGGCGACCAGCGCCACCAGACTCAGGCGCACCGACATCGGCACGCGCAACAAGCCCTGGTCCGAGGCGTACTTCAGGAACGCTGCCACACCGGCAAACAACACCAGCATGCCCACCTTCACCGGCACGTTGCCCTCGGTGAACCAGCGCTTCGCCGCATCCGCCAACCGCTCGAACCACGTCGGACCCGCAGGCACCGGTGGCGGGGAAACCGGACGCGACACCGGAACCGGAGCGCCCGACGGCACCGGCGGCATACCCGGCGGCGCCACTGGTGGCATACCCGGCAGCTCTCTGTGGGAGCCGGCTCCGCCGGCGATAGGCGCCCCATCAGGCCACTCCGCCCGGCCCGGCGCAGCCCCTCCGGCATCGACATCCAGGCGGTGTTCCATATGGGCACCGGCTCCCCCGGCGACAGGCGCCCGAGCCTTAGTCGCGGGACCCAGTTCAGCCAACCGGGCCCGCACGGCATCAAGATCGCTCTTGAGCCCCGACATCCGCCCCCAGAGCAACCCGATGGCAAACCCGGCGACCGCGCCTTCCCAGCCCTGCGTAACCAGCGCCCCGACAATCGCGCCAATGATGGCCCAGACCACGATCATGCCTTCCCCACTCCCGAACATCCTGTGTGCGGCGAGTCTGGCATGAAATTGCGAACCTGTAGGAGGGTCACAAACCCCACCGGCTCAACGCCCCTCATACGGCCACAGCTCCCCGTAGGAGCCGCCTCAGCGGCGAACCCTCAACCTGTCGAGGTTACGACGGAGGCTATGCGGTGATCGGGCGAGCGTCTGAACAGCCTGCACGATGCAATGCCAGGCCTCGTCCGCAAAATGAAAGCCTGAGGGTTCGCCGCTGAAGCGGCTCCTACCAGGCAATAGCAAGCGTCAGCGCGATGGCGAAGCCGAGCCGGCAGCTAAGCGCAAGACGAGGGCGAAGCCGAGCCGGCGTCAAGCGCAACGCGATGGCGAAGCCGAGCCGCTTACTTAACCGGCTGCGTCTGAAGCACCGGCGCATCGCCGATCACATCCGTCCCCTGCGGCGGCACGAAGTCGAACGTACCTGCAGCGACCGGTCCGTTCTTCACCCAACCGGCGAACTGAATCTGCGTGGTGTTACCGAGCTGATCCTTGAACACCATCCGCGCCAGCCCACCTGCATCGAACCCGAGGTCGGCGAAGTCGAACTGCGGATCCTTGCTGGTCGACTGCAGGCGCAGCCAGACCATGCCGTCGTGCTCGCCCTTCTCGGTGACCTTGAAGTCCTTGTCCATCTGCGAAAGGTCGGTCAGCACGGTGAGCGGGCTCTGGGCTTCCTCGCTGCTCTGCTTGCGCACGGTGACCTGCTCGAGGTCCGGGTCATACAGCCAGACGCGGCTGCCGTCGGCGACGATGGTCTGCTTGTACGGGCTGAGCGTTTCC
>NZ_JBFUIT010000313.1:0-4465 GCF_056401735.1 Luteibacter sp. P4_D7_3 | reverse complement strand
GGCACGTTCCTCGACATGCGCGGTTGGAACAAGGGCAATGTCTGGGTCAATGGTCACCACCTTGGCCGCTTCTGGCACATCGGGCCGCAGCAGACCCTTTACGTGCCGGCTTCGTGGTTGAAGAAGGGGCGTAACGATATCGTGGTGCTCGAGATGCAGGCCGGTGGTTCACACACGATCGCCGGACTCAAGGATCCGGTGTTCGATACCCCTGCGAAGTAAGCGCGGGTACGCCGCCGGAGCCGTACTGCTCCGGCGGCGCCAAGCATCGCCTCAGGCCATGCGCGTGCCGTTGGGCACGGGCCGCTCGACGGTCGTGATCACGACGCCGTCGTCCGTATGAAACCCTGTCAGCAGGAACTGCGAACGCACGGGTCCGATCTGCTTCTCGGGAAAGTTGATCACGCCGACGATCTGCCGCCCGACGAGGTCGTCGGGTTGGTACACACCCGTGACCTGTGCGCTGGTCTTGCGCTCGCCGTGAGGCCCGAAGTCCACCCAGATCAGATAGGCAGGGCGCTTCGCTTCGGGAAAGATCTCGGCGCGGACCACGGTGCCTGCCACCAGCATCACCTTCTCGAAATCGTCCCAGGTAATCGTGTCACTCATCGTCAAGCTCGTCTTTGCTGCTACATGGTGAGGATGATCTTACCGACACTGGACGAGGACTCCATGCGCTTATGCGCCGCCGCGGCCTCGGCGAGGGGGAACGTGCTGTCGATGACCGGCACGAGCGTGCCGTCGTTGAACGCATCCAGCCAGCGATCGCGGAAGCGTCTCGTCATGGCCTGCTTGACACTCTGTGGGCGCGACTTCATCACCGTGCCGATGATCTGCAGGTGGCGATACAGCAGGCGGTCCAGGGGCAGGGAGGCACCCTTCGCCCCGCCGAGGAGGCCGACTTCGATGAGCCGTCCGCCGAAGTCGAGTGACGCCAGGTTGCGTTCGAAGTAGGGCGCACCGATGAAATCCACGATTACGTCGACACCCTTGCCGCCGGTCTCGCTCCCGATCACTTTCGCGAAGTCGTCGGTGTTGTAGTCGATGGCGATATCCGCCCCGAGCTCGCGCACGCGGCCGAGCTTGGTGGCGCTTGCCGTGGCAAAAACCCGTGCACCCGCCGCATGCGCGAGCTGCACGGCGGCAGAACCGACGCCGCTGGCCGCCGCGTGAATGAGGATGCTCTCGCCGGCGTCGAGCCGKCCGAGGTGGAAGGCGGCTTCGTGGGCGGTGACGAACGCCTCGGGAATACCGGCCGCCCGCACATAGTCGACGCCTTCGGGAATCCGCATGGCCATGCGGTAGTCTATGCGGGCCTGTTCGGCGTAGCCACCGCCACCGACAATACCCATCACGCGGTCGCCGATGGCGAAACCTTGCACGTCCTTGCCCACCGCGATCACTTCACCGGCAAGTTCCAGGCCCATGATGGCGGAGTCGCCGAAGCTGTCTTTCCCGTAGCCACCCGTGCGCTGGATGATGTCGGCGCGATTGACCCCTGCAGCATGATTACGGATGAGAAGGTCGCTGTCCCGAAGCTCGGGCTCTGCGACGTCCCTGAGCTGAAGGACATCGGCCGCACCGAACTCGTCGAAGACGATGGCCTTCACGGGTTTTCCTCGCCGCGCGCGAGTACRGCCTGCCAGCGGCGCGGCACGAGGCCTTCGGGGCCCGGCGTCGGTTGGTCGCGCGGATGGCTGTGCGGAGGCTTGAGCGACGGCCCGTCGAACATGTCGTCGGTGCGGTAATCGTAGAACCAGTCTTCGCCGGGCTCGAAGCTCTGGATGACGGGATGGCCGGTGGCATGCGCATGCTTGCTGGCGTGCTTGTGCAACGAGTCGTCGCAGCAGCCGATATGGCCGCACTGGGCGCAGCGGCGCAGATGGAACCACCAGGTGCCGGCCGCCAGGCACTCCACGCAGCCGTTGCCGCTGGGTTCGGCGGCCAGGTCGATACCGTCGTTTTCGCTGTTCATGGGCACCTCCTGAGGGGATGCCCCGATCCTACCCGATCAGAGAATGTGTCCGGCCCGGTTGAGTTCGATCAACTGCATGCTGTCGACCGAGGCGGCGAGGAAGCGCAGGGCGATACGTAATTCCACGCTGTTCGGGCAACCCCGCTCGAGTAGCCCTTCGATCCGTTCCGCGGCGTCGGCTACGGGCAGGTGTTCATGCTCCAGGGCGTGTCGGGCGACATGGTTGGCGCGGAACTGTGCTTCGAAGTAGTCGTGGTGCAGCAGGGCCTGGAGGAGCCCGAGGGCCTCCAGCGAGATCTCCTGTGCCGCGATGAGGTTATGCATCCGCTAATGAGAGCGTCAGCGCCGGACCCCTGCAATCCACCATCTGGCCTAAGTAGAATCGCGGTCACTCCCAAGCAAGGATCGTCATGGCCGTCGTCGCTACCGTACTCACCGTGCTGGTGATCCTTATCCACGTGTATATCGTGCTGCTGGAAATGCTGCTCTGGCGCACGCGTGGGCCGAAGGTGTTCGGCATTACGCAGGAATTTGCCCGTGACAGCGCCGCCCTGGCGTCGAATCAGGGTCTGTACAACGCCTTCCTGGTGGTGGCCCTGGTGCTTGGCCTGGCGCTGCGCGAACCGTTTGCCACCGCCTTCGTGTTCTACGGCCTGGGGTGCGTGGTGATCGCCGGCCTCTGGGGTGCGCTCACCGCGAGCCGTCGCATCCTGGTCGTGCAGGCCTTGCCCGCCGCCCTGGCGCTCGCCGCGCAGTGGCTCGCTCGCTGATCGGAAGGGGAGCGTAGCCTTTTATCGTCGAATCCGATGATATCCGTGACTGGATATGACGGAATTGCGATTCAATCGAGCTAATGCGTCGCCTGGCCATACGTTCGTGAAAGGTCTATTCGGCCACCGTGAAAAATCTGCCTAGTGGTCTATATTCAACGTGCAAAATCGGTAGTAGTTTCATCCACAGCTTCCCCAAAGCCGATATCGAGGCTTTCATGATTACTGAGCAGGCGGCGCCACGCGCGATCATTTTCGAAGACCATTCCGGGTTGGCCTCAGCGCTCACAGACTTACTCGTCGGTCGGCTGGGCTATGAGGTGGTGGCGTGCGCCGGGTGTATCGAAGATGCCATTCGCGTGGCCCACGTGGAGCGCTGCGACGTCGCCGTCGTGGACCTGGATCTGCAAGGCATCATGGCTTATCCCGCGCTGGACGAACTGATCCGTCGAGGCATTCCCTTCGTGCTCGCGACCGGCGCGATGCCACTCGACATCCCGGTTCGATACCTCGCTCCTCTCGTGTGCAAGCCCTATAGCGCGCAGCAACTGGAACACGCCATCCGCGAGGCTTGCGGACGCGTCGCGGTGCACGCGACAGCGGCCAGCGTCGCCTTGTCAGCAGCTGGCCGCGGCTGAATCAAGCCTCGGTCCGGATGCCCGCCCTTACGCGCAGCGTGTTCTCGACCTCCTTTACCCCCACGGTATCCACCACCGCGTCCTCGGCAAGGTGTTTCATGTAGCGCTCGGGCACGTCCCCGCTCAACGTGACCACGCCCTCCGACACGCCCACCTGGATGTTCGATGCGTCGATCGCGTCGTGCAGCGTCAGTCTTTCGCATACGTCCTCGCTGATGCGTTCGTCGGCGCGCGCGTAGCCTCGAGGACCGACACCCCGATATCCGCCGGGATAGCCTGACGCCGTCCAACGGCGTCCTTCGCCACCATGCGCGGAATCGCCCTCATCGCGGCCGAAGTTGCGGTGCCCAGGATGGCGTCCTTCGTAAGCATGGTGCCCGCCAAAGTCGCGGTGGCCTGGGTGTCGCCCGGCGCTGGCCTCATGACCCGCCTCATAGGGACTCGCCCCGAAGTCCCGCTGCTCGGGGAAACGACCCCGGTTGGCGTACATGCTGCCGAACTCGTCGCCCGGCACGTTACGTTCATCAAAACGACCCATGGTGGGACTCCGGCACGGTAAGAGTGGTCAGTCTTCGCTTTTATCCATGCAGGGCGCGTGGACGCGACGTAGTTCCCTTGTGGCTACCGGCGGTTTTGTCCACTATGGCCCGCACATCGTCGGAAACCGGCGATCCGCCAGACATCGTTACGGGGGTGAGATGTCGCGTATCAGTTTCGATGAGCCGTGGACCTTCGGGGGTCATCCATGGCGTAGTCTCAAGGACACGTCGTTCGGCGTGATCGTCGCGGATGCCCAGGGCGACATCGTCCACGTCAATGAACGTGCGGCGGAGTTGCATGGGTGGGTTCGACTGGCGGTGGGGCCGGAAGACTACAGCCGGATGTACAGCATCTTCACCGAAGAAGGTCGGCCATACCCGTCCGAAGATCTCCCGCTGGCCCGCGCCGTTCGTAAAGGCGAGACCAGCAAGCACGCCCGCTGGGTGGTTCRCCGGCCGGATGGCTCGCGGCAGACGATGCAGGGCTCAGCCTATCCCGTGGTCGACCATGAGGGAGACCAGGTCGCCTCCGTGCTGGTACAC
>NZ_JBFUIT010000312.1:0-4520 GCF_056401735.1 Luteibacter sp. P4_D7_3 | reverse complement strand
GTGTTCGACAAGGTGAATGGGTCGACGTATCCGCTGGACAATAAGATCGCCACGATCTCGTTCACCTACAAGCCCAACCTGCGCATGGACGACCAGAACCGGATCGAGAATCCGCTGGGCTTCCAGGTGACGGGTTACCGCGTCGACAACGACTACGGCTCACTCCCGCCCGCAGAATCTACCGATCCGAATGCCCCGGTGAATCCTGCAGGGCAAGCTCCGGGTGCTGTGCCGGGCGCTGTGCCCGGCGCCCCTGCCGCTGGGGCGCCTGCAGCGGGTTCGCCCAACGGTGCACCCGCGCAGCAGATGGCAGCCCCTGGCGCATACGGCCCGCAGGCGCCGGCTGCGGCACCTGGCCAGGCCCCGCAGGCCCAGGCTATCCCGCTTCAGCAGGCCGTCGGCATTCCGCCCTCGCCTATTCCGTCAGAGGCGGCTTATGCCACGCAGCCGCAAGCTGCTGGTCCGACCGCTCCGTATCCGCAGGCCGCCGCGCCCGCGGCTCGTCCCGTGACCCGCGCCGCCAATGGAGGGCGCCGTTAAATGAATCGTTCCAGCAAGCTGAGTCTGGCCTGCAGTCTGGGCTTCGCCCTATCGGGTGTCCTGACCGTGGCCGATGCGGAGACCACTCCGACCACCACTCCCGCGCCGTCCTCAACGGGAACCGCGATCGCGGTGCAGCCGTATGAATATCAGCCCGACCGTATCTACACCGTACGGACAGGCCTCGGCATCACCACGCAGATCGAGCTGAGCCCCAACGAAAAGATTCTCGACTACAGCACCGGCTTCAGCAGTGGCTGGGACCTGACCCGTCGCGACAACGTCTTCTACATCAAGCCGAAGAACGTCGATGTCGACACCAACATGATGATCCGCACGGCCACGCACTCCTACATCCTGGAGCTGAAGGTCGTCGCCACGGATTGGAAGACGCTCGACCAGGCTCGTCGCGCGGGCGTGCAGTACAAGGTGACCTTCACCTACCCCGCCGACACGAGTTTCATGAGCGAGTCGAAGAAGGTCGAAGAGACACCCGAACTCGACACGGACCTCGTGAAAGGTCGTGACTACAACTTCGATTACGACTTCTCCAAGTCGCGCAAAGTGGCTCCCTGGCTCGTACCGATCAACGTCTACGACGATGGCCGATTCACGTATATCAAGATGCCGGACCTCAAGCAGTTTCCGACGGGCAACTTCCCGACGATCTACATGCGTGAGAAGGAACATGGAGAAGACTCGGTAGTGAACACCACCGTGGAAGGCAACACCATCGTGGTCCACGGCACGTACAACTACCTGGTTATTCGTCACGACGACAATGTCGTGGGCCTGCGAAGGAACACAAAGAAGTGAGCCCGAACAATCCCTATCAGCCGGACGACGAGTCCAACGGCAGCAACCATGTTCCGCCGTCGAGTGAGCATCACGCCGGCGAGCGTGATCCACTGGCCGGCAATCCGTATTCGAACCAGCAGCGGCAGGCACCACAGCCGGATCTGGATGGTGCAGCGCCGCATCTGACCACGAACGACATGCGACGCATGAATCGCAGCGCGCTCGGCCTGCTCGGCGGCATCGTGCTGCTGCTCGTGGTGGTCGCGTTCTGGTTGTTCCATAGCTCCGGATCGAGGGACAAGCCAGCGAATAAATCGCACGAAGAGACAGTTGTGGTGCCGGATGCACCCATCGCACCGGGCGCTTCCTTCGGCAACCAGCCTGCCAAGGAACCGGATTCGGTCGCACTCTCTCCGTTCCTTCCTCCGGTACAAAACACCCCACCGCCGGTGCCGGTGCAAGTCATGCCGGAGGCTCCTCATCAGCCGACGCTGCTTGAACGTCGCATTGCTGCAGCCAACAACGGCGCTGGCTTCCAGGCAGTGACCGAAGGGGCGGCCGCACCCGCTCCTGACGCTGGCGCAGCAGGGGGCGCGGGCGGCTTCGGCCTCCCAGGCATGCCCGGTGCTGGCGGACCTCCGCGGATGAGCGCCACCAACAACCTTGCCTATACGGCAAAAGACCTGCCAGATGTTTCTAGCGCAACGCCGCTCCAGCATCCCGACACGCTCATGCTACGCGGCACGTTTATCCGGTGCGTCCTCGAAACACGCATCATCACGGATATCCCCGGCTTCACCTCGTGCGTCGTCACCGAACCCGTCTACTCCTTCACCGGCAAGCGCCTGTTGCTGCCGAAGGGCTCGAAGGTCATGGGCAAGTACGAAATGGAACCGAACGGCCCGCGCGTCGCCGTCATCTGGGACCGCATCGTCACGCCTACTGGTATCGACGTGAACATGGCCAGCCCGGGCATCGACACCTTGGGCGGTGCGGGCCACCCCGGCCTTTATAACGCCCACTGGGGCAGTCGTATCGGCTCAGCGTTGCTTATCAGCTTGCTCAGCGACGCTTTCAAGTACGAAGCAGCCGAGCATGGTCCCCGCCAAACGACGATCAGCAACGGCGTCGTCACGCAGAGTCCGTTCGAAAGCAACACGGCCGACACGATCCAGCAGCTTGCCAACTCTGCCGTGCAACGTCAGGCCAACCGCCCCGCCACCGTCACGATCAACCAGGGCACCGTGCTGGCGATCTATGTAGCCAAGGACGTCGACTTCACCGGCGTGGTTACGAGGTACTGAGACGACTATGGACGACGGCGCACTGGCATCCATCGGCAATGACTTCCTCGAGTACCAGTACGAGGTACTGGGAGTGAAGGATTTCCTTGCCTCATCGGATGTCACCGAAATCTGTATCAACCGCCCTGGCGAGCTTTATCTCGAGCGCCGGGGTGGCTGGCAGCGTGTTGAAGTGCCGTCACTGACGTTCGAGCGTGCACGCCAGTTCTGCACCGCCGTCGTCAACGAGAGCAATACCGGTCAGCGAATCACGGATACGGACCCCGTAGTGTCGCTGACCTTTCCCACCGGCCAGCGCGCGCAGTTCGTCATCCCGCCTGCCTGCGAGGCCGGGCGTGTATCGATCACCATTCGCCTCCCGTCGAAGGAGACACGCACTCTCGCGCAGTACAGCGAGGACGGATTCTTCAACGAGATCCTCGAAGGCGCGAACACGATCAGCCAGGCTGACAAGGAACTTCTCGATCTACGGGCTGAACGTCGCTACGCGGACTTCTTCCGCCATGCGGTGCTCAACAAGAAGAACATCGTCGTCTCGGGTGCTACCGGAAGTGGCAAAACCACCTTCATGAAGTCGCTCGTGCACCACATTCCCGATGACGAGCGACTGGTCACGATCGAGGATGCGCGCGAGCTGTTCATCGATCAGCCGAACGTCGTGCACCTGATCTATTCCAAGGGTGGCCAAAGCGCCGCCAACGTCACGGCGAAGAGTTGCATGGAAGCCTGCCTGCGCATGAAACCGGACAGGATCATCCTGGCCGAGCTGCGCGGCGATGAGTCGTTTTACTTCATCCGAAATTGCGCATCCGGTCACCCAGGGTCAATCACAAGCTGCCATGCAGGCAGCGTCGAGCAGACCTGGGACCAGCTGGCACTGATGGTAAAGGCGTCCACGGAAGGAGCGGGACTGGAATTCGCGACGATCAAACGACTGCTGATGCTGACGATCGACATCGTGGTTCACATCAAGGCACATGCGGGCCGGCGCTATATCACCGGCATCGATTTCAACCCGGCTCGCGCCCTGGGCGCGAACGGGGGGTAACGCACACACACACACACCGGTCATCAAACAGGAGTTTCAAAGGTGGTACCAGGAATGGAAATGATGGGCTGTCAAAACCTTGCCGTACCGGCCGAGGTGATGCAGCACGTCGTCAACGTGGAGTCGAGCCACAACCCGTACGCCATCGGCGTGGTGGGCGGCAAGCTCGTGCGCCAACCACAGAACCTTCCTGAAGCCGTCGCCACCGTTCGCATGCTGGAAAAGAACGGCTACAACTACTCGCTGGGCGTCGCTCAGGTGAATCGCGCGAACCTCGGCAAGTACGGTCTGGACAGCTATGAAAAGGCTTTCGAATACTGCCCTAACCTTAGCGCCGGCTCGCAGATTCTCGCCCAGTGCTATGCCAGCGCGGGCAAGGATTGGGGCAAGGCCTTCAGCTGTTACTACTCAGGCAACTTCACGACCGGGTACCAGGATGGTTACGTCCAGCGCATTTTCAATTCGATGGCGAAGAGCGGAATGGTCGCCGGTGCCCAGGCGATCCCGCTCGAAGCGACCAAGATCCCCGTGCGGGTCGTCAGCGTTGGCAACGGTGTCACCGGCATCACCACCGACGGCCCCGCTTACCGCGTCGCCATGCGCCGCGTCGTCGACGCCGCCGCCGCATCGGTCATCGGACCAACCGTTGCGTCGGCAACCGGCACGGGTATGCCAGAGACGACATCGCTAGCGCGGTCCCAGATGCTCGCGCAGGCGCAGAGCGTGCCAGTGCAGACATTGCCTGCCGGCGTCGTCCCGGTCACGAACCCGGTATTGACGCCCACGCCTGACGCGCCGCTCGGACCGATCCCGACCGACCCGGCCACGGC
>NZ_JBFUIT010000311.1:0-4524 GCF_056401735.1 Luteibacter sp. P4_D7_3 | reverse complement strand
CTCTCTAGCCGCTGACAGGCCAGATGCGTGTAATAGCCGGTGAGAATCGTATCGAGCAAGGCAGCGCCGAAGATTCGCCCGATGCCGTTCAACGCGCCAGCGGTGACGTGCACGTTGTTACCGTCCACTTCGCCGCCGTTGTTGGTCAACATCGGCACCGTCAACCACAGCGTATCGGCCTGCAGATGACCATTGCTATTGGTCAGCTGGCCGACGGTGAGCCATGTCGTGCCACCGGAGCCCATCTGGCCACTCGTGTTGTCCAGCGTGCCGGCGGCGTTCTGGTCGCTGAGATTACGCGTGGCGAAGACCGTACCGGCGATGTTGCTGAAGCTACCGACCCGGTCCAGGTTGGCGTCGCGCTGGGCAACCAGCGTGCCGCCCGCGCCGTTGTCGAAGCTCGTCGCCTGAACGATGACGTCGCCAGCACGATTGCCCATCGTGCCGCCGCGGTTGGCAATGGCACCGGTGGTGACGATCTGTAGGGACGCATCGGGGGCACCGGCATGTCCCGCCAGCAACTGGCCGCCGTTGTTCCCAATCGAGGCAGCGTGGATCGTTGCCGCGTCGGTGGCGTCCACCCGTCCGGCACTGTTGTCGAACGTGCCGCCAGCGGTAAGGGTCAGCGCGCCGCCCGTTTGCAGCACGCCGCCGCTGCTGTTGAGGAGGTTACCTGCACTGGTCAGCCCGAGGTCGTGCTGGGCGACAAGCGAGCCGCCGTGATTGTCGACCGATCCTGCCTGCACCTGCGCGGCGCCTTCGGCGGCGATCATGCCGGCGCCCGTATTGGTCAGGCCCTGCGTGAGCGTAATCGTGAGTTGCCCGCTCGCRCCGTGCTGGGCGAGTTGTCCGGCGGTGTTATCCAGCGTGCTGCCGGTCACCGTCACCGCACCCTGCCCGTCCAGCACACCGCTGGCATTGGTCAGCGTCGTGCCGCTGACGCCCAGCGCTCCCCGCGCGACGACCGCGCCGTGGCTGTTGTCGAGCATGCCGGCGTGCAAGGTGACGGCCTGGCCGTAGAGGCCTGTGGTCGGTGCCGTCGCACCGGTACTCACCGTGTTGCGATTGAGCAGCGTAGCGGCCTGTATCGCCAGGTCGCCACCGGCGATCAGTGCGCCGCCCGTGTTGTCGAGCGTCGTGGCGACCGTCGCATCGATTGCACCCGTGGTTTGCAGCGTTCCGCCGTGATTACTGACGCTACCGGCCGTGAGCGCGATGTCGCCATTGCTTTGCACGTTACCGGCGTCATTGGTTAGCGCGCCGTCGACGCCCAGCGTGAGCGGCGCGGTGGCCGATGCCTGGAGGGTGCCACCGGTATTGTCGAGGCTACCTGCGTGCAACGTGGTGGCGCCCGTGCTGGCGAAAACACCGCCGGTATTGTCCAGCGCTCCCGTCACCCGCACGTTCGTCGCACCGGCGCCGGCCGCGATCAGGCGACCGTGCGCGTTGGTGAATGCGCCGGCATTCAGGGCGAGTGCGCCGTTGCCGACGATCTCACCACCCGTGTTATTGAAGAGGCCGCTCACGTTCGCCTGCAGCGGGTCGCCGCCGAGGGCGGACACCTGCCCACCGGAGGTGTTGAGCGCTCCCGTGGTGATGAGGATCGACTCCGCTTGTGTCGTGCCGCCGCTCAGATCGGTCGTGTTGCCGGTCAGGATCAGCGCACCGTTGCTGCCGATCGTGCCGCCATTGCCGTTGAGCGTAGTCGCGGCGATCGTCAGCGTGCCGTGGCCCGCGTGCGTGACGCTGCCCTGGCGGTTGTCGAACGTGGCGGCCGATAGGCTGAGGTCGCCGTCACTTCCGAGCGTGCCGTGCTGACTGTTGTCCAATAGGCCATCGACGTCCACGGCGAGAGGGGCGCCACCGGCCGCCTGCACGGCGCCACCCTGGTTCAAAAGCGTCCCAGCGTGAATCTGCAGCGCACCATTACCGACAACGGTGCCCGCGGTGTTGTCGAAGGCTCCGCGTACGTTGAGAGCCAGCGGATCGCTTCCGCTCGCGCTGAGGCTACCGTGGGCCGTGGACAACGCGCCGGTGGTGATCGCGATCCGCTGCGCCGCCGTCGTGCCAGCACTGAGATCCGTGTCGTCGCCGGTCAGGGTGAGCGTGCCGTTGCTGAGCAATTTTCCGCCGGCGCCGTGCAAGGTCGCGGCGTCGATCGTGAGGTCGCCCTGCCCCGCGTGCTGCACGGTGCCGCCGGCATTTCCAAAAGCGCTGGCGGTGATCGTGAGATCGCCATTGCTGGCCAGCGTGCCGCCGTCACCGTTATCCAGCGTATCGGTGGCGGTAAGCGCATTCGACGCGCTGCCCGACGCGGTTATCGTACCCCCACGGTTATCGAGGCTGGTCGCGTTCACCGTGAACTGATTCGTGCTGATCTTACCGCGCGCGTTGGTCAACGCCCCGCTCGCGATCGACAAGCGCGCCGCGTTACTGGCCAGGGTGCCGCCCGTGTTGTCCAAGGCACCATCGACGTCGAGCGATGTCGCGCCGGCATCGAGCTGGTTGAAGCTACCGCCCCGGTTACTGAATTGACCGGCGGCGAAGGTCAATGGACCACCGATCGTCAGCTGGCCGGCATCGTTGATGACGCTCGTCGCATGGATCCTCGCGGCGCCATCGATGGTCAGCGTGCCACTGGCATTGCCGAGATCGCCGCCGCCCAAGGTCAGTTGACGCAGGGCCAGCTGGCCACCGTCGTTGCGCAGGCCGCTGGTGGTCGTCAGGTCGAACCCGGAGAACGCGCGCATCTGGCCGCCGTCGTTGTCCAGCAGACCAGCGATGTGGAACTCGCCATCCGCGAGTGGCGCGATCGATCCGCCGGACGCGCCACTGGCCGCCCCGGTGCCGGCTCCACTGCCGCCGCCCGTCGTGTTGGTCGGCGTGCCAGCGCCGGACGAACCGCCGTCCGTTCCACCCGTGTCCCCGATATCGGCCACCGGCTGGCCGATCGTGCCACCCCGGTTGGACAACGCGCCGGTCTGCAATGCGATGCCCTGCAGGCCGGTCTGCGTGATCGTGCCACCAGCATTACGCAACGAGCCCGCGTCCACGACGAGACGACCCGCATTGAGCGTACCGCCGCTGTTGTCGATGTCCTGCGCGGTCGACAATGTCAGCGTCCTGGCGGCGGAGATCGTTCCCGCATTGCTGACGCCACCACTCGCCTGGATCGTGGTATTCGCCGCTTGTGCCTGCAGTTGGCCGGTGTTCTCCAGACGGCCATCCACCGTCACGACAAGATCGCCCGCTTGTGCGCCGATGGTGCCGGCGTTACGCACGCCGACGCCATGTTCGTTGCCGATCAGGGTGATCTTCTGCGCGTACATGCCGCCCAGCGCGCTGGTGTCCAGGGCGAAGGTCGGCTTCGCCCCATCGCCTGCGATCGGTGCGATCTGGCTCTGGTCGACGCTTACCTGATTGGTACCCAGCGTCACCTGCAACTGCGGCGCCCAGATGCCAGCGTTGGCGACCAGCGCACGGGTGATGATGTCGGCGTAATCGGCACGGCTGGCGTCCAGGCCGGTGCCACCGACGCTGATGGCGCCCCCGGTGACACGATAACCGTCCAGCGCACCGCCGTTCAGTACCGGCGTACCGGTGGTCAGCGTGAAACGCGTGGCGTTGATCACGCCGCAGCCATCGCAGCTGATGCCCGCCGGATTGGCGATGATCACCTGCGCGCGGTCGCCGGCCACTTCGATATAGCCATTCAACGCACTCGGGTTGGGACCGGTGACTTCGTTAAGGATGATCTTCGCCGTGCCCGTGGCCAGCCACGGGTTGCCCGCCACCGCGCCGGCCAGCTGGGTCTGCGTGTTGGTGCGCGAGTTGTTCAGCACCACGCCGCTCTGGTCGACGTCGAAGCGGTTGTACGTGTTGCGCGAGACGCCTGYGGCGCTCGGTGTCTGAATATTCACCAGCGGCGCTGCACCGGGCGCGCCCAATACGGTCGGCCGCTGGTTACCCGGTGCGTTCGGATCGCCGACCACCTGCCCGGCGCTCGCCGCCGATGTCATACCGATCCAGCCAAAGGCCACCCACAAACCCAGGCTCACCGCCCGCACGTGCGCGGTGCTTCGACCATCGGTCGAAGAGGCGCCCTGACCCGGACGACGAATGAGCTCAGACACTACCTGGCAAAGACCAAGCGCGTGATTGAAGACAATGCGATACAGGTGCGAATTCATGCAGAACCATCCGTGATGTTGCGTTCAGTACGACCAGCTGAGAGTGAAACCCGCGGTCGACGAGCCTGTGGGGAAGCCCTTTGGTTTGGAGATCGGCGCGCCAGCGAAGGCATCCCACGCCACGCCGTGCCAGCTGCCGCGCAGTCCCAACACCGCACCGGCGAGGTTCTGGCCCAGTTCCTGTGCGGTGGGTGCGCCTCCGACGTGGCCGATGTCGGCCCCGAGGTAGAGTTCCTGACCGCCGCCGACGGACCAGCCGACGTCATTGCGGATGAGCCACCCGCGATCGCCGGTGAGCTGCACCTCGCCGTCAAAGCCACGCACGGTGTAGATG
>NZ_JBFUIT010000310.1:0-4561 GCF_056401735.1 Luteibacter sp. P4_D7_3 | reverse complement strand
CGGTTACCACCGCATCGCCATCGACGTGATGAGTGGCCTGACCGGTGCGAAGCCGGCGCGCATCGTGGTGAATACGCGCAACCGCGGTGCGATGCCGGACCTTCCCGACGACGACATCGTCGAGATCGCCTCGGATATCTCGCTGGATTCCATCGTGCCGCGTCCCATCGCACCGTTGCCTGATGCCGTGAACGGCCTCGTGCGCGCGGTCAAGGCGTACGAGCGTGCGGCGATCGCGTCGGTGTTGAACGACCGTCGTCTCGAGGCGCGCAAGGCCATGCTGATCCATCCGGCGATCGGGCAGTGGACGCCTTCAGGCGATCTGCTCGATGCGCTTCTGGGTCACGCCAATGAAGATGGCGAGTGCTTGTGTCAGGGGCCGGTTCACCGGCACGGATGAGGCACTCGCTAAGCAGGTATCGCCACAGGACATAGTGCGGATTCGCCCGGCCGCAGGGTCAACACCTGCACGCCGGTGCGCGTCACGGCTGCCGTGTGCTCGAACTGGGCGGAAAGCTWGCCATCGCGGGTGTACACCGGCTCTCGTAACTCGCTGGCCACGATGTATATTATGATCAAACAGCCGTTCTGCCGGACTTCGGTTAGGTTCCGCGCTCTGTTGCCGGTCCGTTTAACGTCCGTGCCTACTTCTGCGAGCCGTACTTCGCAAACATCACGGCGAAAAGAAGGATGGTGAGGACAATGCCAAATCCAGCGAGCGCGCCAGGCGTTGGATGGGCCAGACGGCGAAACAACAGCATCGCCAGGCAATAAACGATAACGCAGACCCAGCCTTCCCACGTCTTGGGACTGATACCGATGCCGAATCGTTTCGGACCGAACCAATACTTATTCCGCTGGAGCATCGCGCATGTCCTCAGAGGTATGCCGCGAAAGATACTCCAAAAAAAATCCCGCCTACGGGCGGGATTCGCGATTACGGACAGCAAGATTTTCCGATTATGCTTCGGGGCCCGCGGTCGAAAGGAGGGTGCAGAATCCCTTTTTCACGGCTTCCTCCGGCGAGCTGGTGCCWCCGCTCAGCTGGAAGACGAAGGACACCTTACTACCGCTGCCGGCACTTTCGACCATGGCGTTGAGCGGCGCGGTTTTTCCGTTTCCGTATGACACGGTCTGGGTCGCCGTAATGCTTCCGAGTTCCTTATCAGCCTGGGATATGGTCCAGCCTTCCTTGACAACCTGCTGATAGACGGCCTTGAACACATCGTTGGGTGCGCCCTTCAGGGTCGCCGTTGTCTTGAATGTGTGGCCCTTGAAAAAGCTGCCTTCGTTCGTGAAGTTGGCGTCGCATTGTGCAGCGAGCGACTGCTGGGCAAACGCGGCGCCTGCAACCAGGACGGTCGCCAGGATCATCTTATGCATCATGCATTCCTTGATGAGAAAAACGAGCGGCTATCTAACCAGAATGTCTGGGTGGAGCGCAATCAGAAGTTGTGTTTTCGCGGACATGCGCAAGGGATAGTCTGCCCAGAGTCGCAAGACGGGGCGGATCGTTATCATGCTGACTGACGGGGAGAATGGAGCGCAGGGCCGACGCGCGTGTATTCCTGCTGGGCGCTGCCATAAGCCTTTTGCTTACCGGTAGCATCCGGATAGTGGCGCTATCGCGTTCAATTGCCCGGAGCGCGACGCCATCGGCATGTACGTGCACGACGAGGATCGTTCGGCAACCTTAGTGCTCAAGGATTCTGATGTATCCGTGGGTGATCATAGCCTGCTGGAGCTGACTGCACGGGGTAAGGGCGGGTAATTGGAGCTGTTCGATGCCACGGGGAAGGCCCACCCCCGATCGTCGCTGACGGAAGGCCGGATTGATGCAAGCCCCTCTGGAGCTACAAAGTGAAAAAAAGCTTCATCTGTTTGGGTTTTTTGTTTGTCTTCGCGGCGCAGGCCGGGGGGAAGACCCAACTACCGGTCGACGATGCCGTCTACCTTCATCCGTCTCGACTTATCGCCGTCGATGGAGGGCGCCGGCTCAATCTGTACTGCACGGGCAGCGGTATGCCGACGGTCGTGCTCGAGGCTGGGCATGGCGATGGACTCACCACCTGGGCGCGAATTCAGCCGGCGATTYCAAGGCGCACGCGTGTATGTTCCTACGACAGGGCCGGCTTCGGTTTCAGTGATCCGCCGCATAAGCCGGGAACCATCCAGCAGGCCGTTGACGACTTACACGCGCTGCTATCCAAAGCACATGCCCGGCCACCCTTTGTCATGGTGGGACATTCCATGGGTGGCATGATCGTTCGACTTTACGCGGCGGAACACCTGGACGACGTCTCAGGCCTGGTGCTGGTGGACCCCACGAACGAGCACCAGGCCGAGGGTTACAACAGAGTCGATGGGCGGACCTATGCGGACTGGGACCGTGCGAATCGACGGAGCTTTCGGGATGCCGAACGGTGTGTGGCCGCGGCTGAGGCTGGAGCGCTAGTCGCGGGTCGTCCGCTCTATGCGTCGTGTGCCGCCGACTATGATCCTGAATTCAGTCCTCGCATTAACGCGCAGCTCATAAGCCAGTCGCTGAGTTACGGTGCGCAGCGCGCCATGGTCTGGGAGCAGGAAAACACGTTCTACTTGAGCTCTGCGCAGTTGGCCGCAACGCCGGGGGCGTACGGGGACAAACCTGTTCGTGTCTTGTACCGCGGTCCGGATTCCAAGAGGGAGGGGCAGCCGCAAGCACAAGCGGATGCGGAGTACACGATGCTGGTTGGGCTCCATGCGGGCGAAGCAGCGCGCTCCAGCCAAGGATCCGCTCAGGCAGTCCCGGGCACCGGTCACTATATTCAGATGGATGCTCCCGATGTCGTGGTGTAGGCGATTGAAGACACGGTCGATGCGTCACCCTGATCCTTTTCGGGCCGGCAACGGTCTTTAAGGAAAAAGCTTGCATGTTTGCCTTATCGGCAATAGGCCCTCACCAGCTAAGCGGATACTCAGCCCGCTGATAGCCGGGGTATATCAAATTGACCTCCCCAAGTCTAAAATGACCGTTCGCGGGCGAAGGATTCGCAGGCCGCATTAGTGCTGGAGCGTTTTCGACGCTTGTACTGGATCAGGGCCGGTATTGACCCCATGTGGTCAGCCGCACTGTTATCGCTACGGCAACGATTCGTATCGCCCGGCGCGGACATTATTTTCGCCTGATCACGGGAAGTCCCATTTTGAGCACTTCGGATTCGCTGCGTATCGTCCCTCTTGATGTCAAGACGGACCTGGATCGCTTCATCAAGCTGCCCGGGTCCATCCTGGGCTCCGATCCTGCGTGGATCCCGCCGCTGAACCTCGAGCGGCGCCTGCACCTTGGTGCCAAGACCAATCCCTGGTTCGAGCACGCCCGCTGGAAGGGTTGGATCGCGTACCGTGGCGACAAGCCGGTGGGCCGGATCAGCGCCCAGATCGATTCCCTGCACCTGGAGATCCATGCGGACGACGCAGGATTTTTTGGCATGCTGGATGCCGAAGACAACCAGGAGACGTTCGACGCCCTGATCGGCGCGGCGGAAGCCTGGCTGCGCAGCGAGGGCATGAAGCGCGTCCGCGGCCCGCTCAGCCTTTCGATCAACGACGAAGTCGGCTTGCTGGTGGACGGCTTCGATACCTCGCCCTATTTCATGATGGGTCACACCAAGCCTTATTACGGTGCACGCATCGAACAGGCCGGCTACCAGAAGGCCAAGGACATGCTGGCCTATGTGGTGGCGCCGGACTTCCCCGAACCGAAGGTGATGAAGCGCCTGCTCGGCAGGTCCAAGCAGAGCATTACCGTGCGTCCGCTGGACAACAAGCGGTTCGATCAAGAGCTCGCCGTGCTGCGCGACATCTTCAATGACGCCTGGTCGGACAACTGGGGTTTCGTGCCCTTCACCGAGGCTGAGTTCAAGGATCTCGGCCACACGCTGAAGGTGCTGATCGCTTCCGAGCTGATCCAGATCGCCGAAGTCGATGGTGTGCCGGCGGCTTTCATCGTTGCGCTGCCCAACGTCAACGAGGTCATCAAGGATTTCGGCGGCTCGCTGCTGCCCTTCAACTGGGCGAAGTTGCTGTGGGGCCTCAAGGTGAAGTTCCCGACATCGTCCCGCGTGCCCCTGATGGGCGTACGTAAGAGCTTCCACAACACCCCACTGGGCCCGGGCCTGGCCTTCCTGGTGATCGACGCAGTGCGTCATCACCTCGTCGCCCGCGGTGTGAAAGAGGTCGAGCTGTCGTGGATCCTCGAGGACAACGACGGCATGCGTAACATCATCGAGGCCATCGGTGGCCGCGACTATAAGCGTTACCGCGTCTACGAGAAGGCACTCTGATGGCCACGCAGTTCTCCCGGTTTGGGCCGATACTCCTCGGCGTCGTCGCGATCGCCGGTGTCGCCTGTTCGAAGAAGGGCGCGTCGGATGCCGACCAGAGCGTGCCGGTGGTGATTGCCACCGCGCGCCAGGGCGGCTTCGTCGTTTACCGCTCGCAGCCGGGTACCGTGACGCCGTCCAACAGCGTCCTGGTGCGTAGCCAGGTGGACGGTGTACTCAAGAGCATCGCCTTCACC
>NZ_JBFUIT010000309.1:0-4575 GCF_056401735.1 Luteibacter sp. P4_D7_3 | reverse complement strand
GTGCTGCGGAGCGCTCCGTGCAGAAGGCGTGGCAGGGAGTCATCGACACCCATCGCCTTCAAACGCGCGAGGAAATCAACAAAGAGGTCGAGAAGAAACGCGAACAAGGCTATTGGGAAGGCGTCGACCAACGCCTTGACCGTTACATCGGAACGAGTGTCTCGTTCCACATCTTCCTGATGCCCGACATCCTCGCCCCCGCCCTATTGGGCATTGCCTTGTTCCAACTGGGATTCCTCACTGCCGAGCTATCGACAGCGACATACGTATGGACGGCAGTAATAGGATTCAGTATTTCCGTGCCGCTGGTCATTGTCGGCGTGTACCGCACGTATGCGCATGGGTGTTTCTTCTTTCTCAATAACGACGAGTGGCTGACCCTACCCTATGATCTGCAGCGCTTGACAGGCATGGTGGCGATTACCGCCGTCGTCATGATCCTGATCAAACTGGGCGCCTTGAAGCGGATTCAGCGGCTCCTCGCGGCTGTGGGCAAGATGGCTTTGACCAACTACCTGCTGGCCAGCGTGCTTTGCCAGTTTTTTTTCATCTGGGGGCCGTGGAAATTGTTTGGCACCCTACAGTATTGCCAGTTGATGTACGTGGTTTTCGCCGTATGGGCCGTCAATATCACCCTGAGTTCCTTGTGGCTGCGCTGTTTCCAATTCGGCCCGCTGGAATGGGTCTGGCGTTCGGCAACTTACGGAAAGTTCCAGCCGATGCTGCAGCCCGCCCCAGGTAGCGTTTCACGTGGCGGAACCCCCCGGCCTACGCTACATACGAGTTCACGCGGCTGTATTAAATAGGGTCAAGGCTTAGTCACGGAAAAGTAAGCTGCGGCCGCTTCGATCTGTGCATCGTCCATTCTGGATGCGACCTCGGTCATAGATCCCGGCTTTGGCGGCGTCGCTCTGGCCCTTGCCTGGAATTCGTGAATCCGTGCGATCGAGAATGCCATTGGCTGGCCGGCAATAGCAGGGAAGCGCGCGCCATTGCCTTGCCCGGAAGGGCCGTGGCAGCTGAAACAAGAAGCAACGCCGTTCTTGCCACCGCTTTCGGCAAGCAGCTTTCCGGCCGAAATCGTTTCCGCCGAAGGAGCGTGCAGGGACTGCGCAAGCGGTGGATCCTCAGCTGAAAAATATGCTGCGATCGCGTGCATCTCGTCGTCCGAAAGACTTTGCGCTACCGGTTGCATGACGACGCTAGCGCGCGTTCCGTCTTTGAACATGGACAACGCGTGCGCAAGATAGTCAGGATTCATACCGGCCAGTCGCGGTGATCTCACTGCTTCGGAGCCTTCGCCGCGATTGCCGTGACAACCTGCGCATACGGCAACGAGCCGTGCGGGAGGTGGTGATGTCGTAGTGGCTGCTTGTCCGGCCATGGTGAGTGCTGGCAGTAGTGCTAACACGATGCAAAGCGCCGTGGCGCGGGTAAGTCGGCCAAAAGTCGATCCTTTCTCAGCCCGCTTGTTCGAGAACGCTAGAGGGTGCCAATCATGGGGAGTGGGCATTGTCGTGCACGACAGATGAAAGTGGAATGCCGACGATACACCCACTGATGCTCTCCCTGCGCACTCAACCTAAGCAACCTTAGTTGAACCTGACCACAGGCGGGGGCTCGGGAGACCCTCGATACATCACCGATTGGAGCGACCGTTCGTGCGCCCCATCTTGCTTCCGTTCCGAGGTATTTCTCACTGGCGACGAAGCACTACATACTCGCCCTCCGTTCAGAACAGCTCACCTTGGGGCGAAAAGACTCGCGGCGGCACGAACCGCGAGGTGTCCAACACCGTATCCCAAGCACGATCCAACCCCGCCTTCCGCGTCGCCACCTGCACCCGCTTGCGAATAATGTCCGCAAACACCCCCTGCCCACGCATGCGCGTCGCAAAGTTCGAGTCGTAGTCCTTCCCGCCGTTCATCTGCTGAATCAGACTGATGATGTGCGAGGCGCGATCCGGGTAATGCACTTCAAGCCACTCGCGAAACAGCTGCTTGAGCTCATGCGGCAGACGCACGCAGGTGTACCCAATCGATCGCGCGCCAGCGACACCTGCTTGCTCGATGATCGCCTCTACATCTTTCTCGTTTAGCGCCGGAATAATCGGCGCAACCAAAACACCCACTGGCACGCCCGCGTTGCTCAACGTCTCCACCGCCTTCATCCGCCGATGCGGGGCACTGGCCCGCGGCTCGAGCTTCGACGCCAGCTTGTTGTCCAGCGAGTTGATCGACACGAATACATGCACGAGATTGCGCTCGGCCATCGGCACGAGGATGTCGAGGTCGCGCTCGATGAGCGCGTTCTTCGTGACGATGGTGCACGGGTGGTTGCACTCGTTGAGCAACGCGAGCGCGGCGCGTGTCAGCCGCCACTTCTTCTCGATCGGCTGGTAGGGATCCGTGTTGCTACCGATGTTGATCGGCTTGCAGACATAGCTGCGCTTGGCCAGCTCACCGCGCAGCACTTCCTCGAGGTTGGTCTTGGCGAACAGCTTGGTCTCGAAGTCGAGGCCGGCCGAGAGGTTGAGATATCCGTGGGACGGACGCGCGTAGCAGTAGATACAACCGTGCTCGCAGCCCCTGTAAGGATTCAGGGCCTGGTCGAACCCGACATCGGGGGAGTCGTTCCGGCTGATGACCGAGCGCGCCAGCTCTTCCCTGGTCTCCGTCGGCGGCCGGGTGGTCTCGTCCTCCCGGTACCACCCGTCGTCTTCGGCCACGGATCGAGTCTTCTCGAACCGGCCTTCGGGATTGGAGGCGGCGCCGCGGCCCTTGTGTGGGCGGATAGTGGGGATCGGAGAGGACATTGTACAAATGTACAGCCAACCGATCTCAAGGGGCGCGATCCGCTTGGCAGGCCGCCTCTCAGGGTGTGCAGATGTCCGTACTGGCCAGCTTGGTGAACGCGATGCCGCCATAGGGACTCACACCGATGCGCGATCCCGGGAGCCGGGTCGTGTTCGTACCGAGGCTGCTCGCGCTGGCGTTGAGCGCACAGAGGACGAAGGCCATGGGCTGGGAGGCATTCGTGCGCGACGCGACAGCCTCCAGTTGTCCCTGCTGGCCGAACGTGACGACCGCCCCATCCACCGCACGGGCGGACACGCCATTCAATGCCGGCGACGTGCGGAGAATCTGCATCCCCGCCGAGGCAGTGGCCGTGTAGACATCGCTCGCCTTGGTCGTCGCCACCGGGTGGACGTAGACCAGCCAACCCGTTTCGTACGTGGCGGCACCCGAACAGGTCGCGCCATCGGCACTCGCACAGAGCGACACATAGGTCGCGCGCAGGACGCCTTCCGTGCGGGCGTACTGAACGGCCGCCTGGAGGTTGTCGGCGGCAACGCGCAGCCGGTGTTTTTGCAGCGTCGTGCGAAACGACGGCAACGCGATCGCCGTGAGGATGGCGGCCACGATGATCGCAACCATGAGCTCGACGAGGCTGAGGCCTCGCGCGGCACGCCTTCCTGAGCGGCCGACCGTCACCAGCAAACGCCGTTCGCGGTCGTGCCCGCGGGGCCCTTCAGGCCCGTATCGGTCACGGTGAGTGCGCCGCAGGTATCGCGCGCCTGGGAACCGACGGGCGTCGCGGTAGCGGTGTAACCCTGAGCCGCCACAGCATTGACCGTGGCGGGCGTCACCGACGCGGTGTAATAGCTGTTCTCCGACGTCGCCGTGATGGTGGTCGAGTAGCCGATGGTGGCGAGATCCGCATAGGCATTGTGCAGGGCGAAGTAGCGCTCCTCGGCGTTGGCGATCGCCATCAGCAACTTCTGTCCGTCCGATCGTCGTGCGCGGAATCCGTAGCGGCTGTACGACGTGATCGCAATGGCCGCGAGGATGCCCATCACGACGAGGACGATCATCAGTTCGAGCAGGGTGAAGCCGCCACGGGGGCGCTTAATCGCAAGCATGTCAGTTCTCGCCATTCAGGATGCGCCACGAGCGGCGGCGCGCAGTAGGAATGCTTTCGCCGACCGGCGTGCCACTACCACCCAGCGCAGGTACCTGGCCCGGCAGATACGAGGTGCCGCCGCTGAGACTGGCCGAGGTGTAGAGCGAACCGGAACTGGCGGCGCCCAGTACGTGAGCGCCGGCAAGCGAGTAGCCACTGCCGAAGCTGACCGTCGAACCGATGGAGACCCCGAAGGCCGCGCCGCCCGTCGTACCGTCGAGAGCGATGATCGAACCGGAACTCGATGTCGTGCAGGGATCGTTGGCGGTCGGAATCAGGGTGCTGAAGGTAACGGTGTTGTTGCTCGAGTCCAGAGCCGGCGTCACGACGACGCGTTCCCCGGCTACCGTATCCAGGCGCATGTACCAGCCGGAACTCGTCGCCGGCACGACGTTACTGGTGACGCCGATGGCGCCGGTCGCCGCATCCAGTGCCATGGTCTGTTTGGTCAGGTTGCCTCCGGCCAGGGTGATCGGAGAGGCCACGTTCGTGCCCGGGTCGCGTACGCCATAGAGCGCCTGGATCGTGGTGTCCGCGGTATCGGCCGTACTCAGGTAACGACCGGTCCCGAAGATCACCATGAAGTACGTCGACGTCGGATCGGCGAGCAAC
>NZ_JBFUIT010000308.1:0-4615 GCF_056401735.1 Luteibacter sp. P4_D7_3 | reverse complement strand
GTGCGTAGACGACCGGGTCATTCGGGTTCTGCACGGCCTGCTTGGTGTATTTCCAGGGTCGTGCGCCGAGATTGATGTCCTGGCGATCCGATGGCGCGAGGGTGACCGCCTGCGCGGTCATCGTCGCGCCAAGGAGTACGGCCGCGAGCAGGCTTGCCAGCCGCCCTCGTCCGTTCGCCCCGCGTTGCAGTATCGGGTGTGTCTTCATTGGGTAGGGGTCCCCCTGTGAGAGCCGCTGAGGGACAGCGCGTTCGCAACACGCACGACGGCACGAGCCGGCGGGAGGAGCTGCCGGCTGTACTGCTGTCGATACGAGGTGAGTGGAGGGATTTAGCCGTCCATACGCTGTCTGCCGGCGGATCATCCGCTTGACTGATGACAGTCACAATACCTTGCGGTCACCTATCAAGGACTTTCGCCACCATACGCTCGCGTTCCGTGACGCAGGTCATATTTGTACGACACTGGATAGAATCGGCCAAGAGGATTCTCCCTCATCGTGCTGAGCTATCGCGACATCCCTCTATCGAGGTATCTCGCGGTGCTCATCACTTCTTCGACAAGGCGTCGAACTGCTGCTGAAGGTAGCTGCTGGTGCTACCGAGCTTGGTCATCATGGTATCCAGCGCAGTGAACTGCTTCGTGGTGCGGTCGACGAAGGACTGCATCGTGATTTCGAAGTTCGCCTGCTTCTTGTCGATATCCTTGGTGCGCGCGTTGAGGTTGGCCGTGCGCTGACTGAGGATGCCGTTCGTCGAGGTCCAGTCGGTGATCAACTTGTCCAGCTTCACGGTGGCACTCTGCGAGCCACTGAGGAGTTCCTGGGTCTCCGCGGGAGAGGTGGCGAGCACCTTCGTCAGCTTGGTTCCATCGAACTTCAACGTTCCGTTGAGCTGGAACGCCACGCCGAGATCGCTCAACGAGTGCGGGCCTGCCGCGTTCCCCGATGTCTTCGAACCGACCAGCGTGGAGATCTGGCTCTTGATGGACGTCACCGTGGCGTCGCCGATCAACGCGCCGACCTGCTGGTTCGTCTGGTCGTACTTGGTCAGCGCCTGGTAGGTCGAGATGAACTGGTTGTATGCGGTGACCAGCGAGTTCAGGCTGGTGGCGACGGCACTCGAATCGGTCTGGATGTCGACCGTGCTGGTGCCGATCTTGGTCAGCGTGAGCGTCACGCCGTCGATCGCCGACGCGACGGTGTTCGTCGGACTCGTCGCCTTGGTATTACCGTCGATGGTGAACTCGGCATCCTGCGCCGCGGTGATCGCGGTGTCCTTCGCCGGGTCGAAGGCGAGTTGCGAGAGATCCGCGTCGCCGTTGGCGGACACCGTGAATGCGTTCTGCTTGCCGGTCGAGGCTGAGGTCAACGTCAGGTGCGCACCGTCCGTGCCCGTGACGATGCTGGCCGTGACACCGGGATTGCCCTGCGCCTTGTTGATCGCGTCGCGGATGTTCTCCAACGAGTTCGCCGGCGGTTTGACGTCGAGGGTCATCGACCTGGCGCCGATAGCGATCGTCAGCGTGCCCGTGCCCACCGCCGCCTTGCCGCCGGCCAACGCCACGGAGGTGGTCTTCTGGGCAGCGGCCAGCCTGGTCACCTCGATGCTGTAGTTGTTGGCACGTGCATCGGGGTCGGCCACGGCCGAGAGCACGGTGGGCTCGCTTATCGAGGTCTTGTGCGCCTTGAAGGCCGAGCCATCCGACAGGGACTTGATCGCCTTCTGCAGATTCGTCAGCGACGCAGTGAAGTTGCCTACCGAGGATATCTTCGTCTTGTTCGTATCTTCCAGCTTCGCCAGCGCCTTATCCGTCGCCTTGCGCTTGTTGTCCGATAGATTCTTGACGATGCCGGCGACGTCGATCGAGCTCGAGCCGAGATTGATGGTATTGGTTGCCACGAGGTTCTCTCCTTGAGAACGCCTGCCCAGGGCGTCGGGATCTTGACGGCGCGGGCGCCGTCACGCTGATATCCCTACTCGCAAGCAATTACGATGCCATCGTAATTTTTTGATCGGGCCCTCAGGACGCGGTGCCGCCGACCGTCATGGCGTCCACCCGCAGCGTCGGCTGGCCGACACCGACCGGGACGCTCTGCCCGTCCTTGCCGCATACGCCAACGCCTTCGTCGAGCTTGAGGTCGTTGCCGATCATCGAGACCCGGGTGAGCACTTCCGGGCCGGAGCCGACCAGGGTCGCGCCCTTGACCGGACGCGTCACCTTGCCGTCTTCGATGAGGTAGGCCTCGCTCGCCGAGAAGACGAACTTGCCGTTGGTGATGTCGACCTGCCCGCCACCGAAGTTCACGGCATACAGGCCGCGCTTCACCGAGCGGATGATTTCTTCCGGCTCACGATGACCCGCGAGCATGTAGGTATTGGTCATCCGCGGCATCGGTAGCTGGGCGAACGACTCGCGGCGACCGTTACCGGTGGACTTCACGCCCATCAGCCGTGCGTTGAGCTTGTCCTGCATGTAGCCCTTGAGGATGCCGTTCTCGATCAGGGTGGTGCACTCCGTCGGCGTGCCCTCGTCGTCGATGCTGAGCGAACCGCGGCGGCCAGGCAGCGTGCCGTCGTCGACGATGGTGACGCCTTCGGCGGCGACGCGCTGTCCAATGCGGCCGGTGAAGGCCGAACTGCCCTTGCGGTTGAAGTCGCCCTCGAGGCCGTGTCCGATCGCCTCATGCAACAGCACGCCGGGCCAGCCGGGACCGAGGACGACGGTCATCGTACCGGCCGGGGCGTCTACCGCCTCGAGATTGACCAGCGCCTGACGCACGGCTTCGTCGGCAAAGCCGTGAGCCCGACCGTTGGCGATCAACTCGCCATAACCGTAACGGCCGCCACCACCCGAATGGCCCTGCTCTCGCCGGCCGTTCTGCTCGACGATGACCTGGATGTTGAGGCGAACGAGCGGACGCACGTCAGCCGCCAGCGTGCCATCTGAGCCGGCGACGAGGATGGTGTCCAGCGTGGCGGCCAGGCTGACCACGACCTGCTTGACCCGCGGGTCGCGAGAGCGCGCGTACGCGTCGATTTCGCGCAGCAGCTTGATCTTGTCTTCGTTGGGCAGGCTCTCCACCGGGTCGATGGCCGGATAGAGACCGCGACCGGTGGTAATCGCCAGCGGCTTGCCCGCACCGGCGCCGCCCTGGGCGATGGCCCGGGCCGCACGCGAGGCTTCGAGCAGCTGCGGCAGGACGATTTCGTCGGAATAGGAGAAGCCGGTCTTTTCGCCCGAGATGGCGCGGACGCCGACACCCTGTTCGATGGAATGGCTGCCGTCCTTCACGATGCCCTCCTCCAGCACCCAGGACTCGCTGCGCGAATGCTGGAAATAGAGATCGGCCGCGTCGATCGAGGGCCCCATGATCTGGGAAAACACGCGATCCAGGTCCGTGGAAGCAAGGCCGCCGGGGGTGAGCAGGCGACGTTCGGCGAGGGAAATCAGGGAGTCCATCAGGTCTGCCGGTAGGAATTCGGGGTAACCCCGGATTTGGGGTCGGATGCGGCCAGCTTAAACCCTCCGGGGCCGGCCAACAGACCGGTCGGGACACAAGTTGCTACGATGTCGTTCAATCCATCGGGACGGACACCATGAGCAAGGGAATCAAGCGCAACTTTGCCCGCCGCGTCGCCACGGCGCCTGTCAGGCGGGCCGAGGCGGTGGTGGACGAAACCCGCGACCTGCTACACAAGAGCGGCGGGCTGTCTCCGGCCAAGGCCATGGTGAGTACGGCTATCGCCCTGTCGCTCGGCTTTCTCTGCCTGCTTGCGGTCATCGCCTTCCACTACCCCCAGTACCTCACCACGCCGGACCTGCGACACAAGTATTCGGTCGACGTGCTCCGCCAGGCCCTGCTCGGTGGCCTGCTTGTCGCCGGTGGCCTCGCCCTTGCGAACGTCATCCTCGGCCGCAAGCGCAATCTCAACATCGCGGCCTTCATCATGGTGATCGCCGCGGTCGCGCTGGGCGGCTCACGCGTGCCGGTGGGGGCCTTCCCCGATCACACGCCGTATATCGGCCTGGACTGGTTCATTCTCGACCTGCTCGGCTCGACCGTCCTGTTCGTGGTGATCGAAAAGCTCTTTCCGCTCTACCGCGGACAGAGCGTCTTTCGCTTCGAGTGGCAGACCGACATGAAACATTTCGCCGTGAACCACTTCATCGTGGGTCTGGCACTGCTGATCGTGAATTTCCTCATCCACCATGCCTTCGGCTGGCTGGTGAGCAGCAAGTTCCAGCAGATGATTGCCGGCATCCAGTTCGTGCCACAGCTACTGCTGTGCGTCCTCGTCGCCGACATGGCGCAATACTGGACGCATCGCGCGTACCACGAAGTCCCCTTCCTCTGGCGCTTCCATGCCGTACACCACAGCGTGAAGACCATGGACTGGCTGGCCGGATCGCGCCAGCACATGCTCGAACTGATCTTCACCCGCGTCTGCGTGCTGGCGCCACTCTATGTGCTCGGCTTCAGCGAGGCGGTGATGAATGCATACATCATCGTCGTCGGCTTCCAGGCGGTGTTCAACCACGCCAACGTGCACCTGCCCTGGGGTCCGCTGAAGTACGTCGTGGTCACGCCGGACTTCCACCACTGGCACCACGC